>JAQGMX010000023.1 GCA_028292145.1 Variovorax sp. | reverse complement strand
CGCAAGCCCGCGCTGCCCGATGCGGACGAATGGAAAGACAAGCCGAACAAGATCTCGGAACTCGTCCGTTGATCCAGACCGATGCGCTGATCATCGGCGCCGGCCCGGTCGGGCTGTTCCAGGCGTTTCAGCTCGGCCTGCTCGAAATCTCCTGCCACATCGTCGACGCACTGCCCCACGCGGGCGGCCAGTGCGTCGAGCTGTACGGCGACAAACCGATCTACGACATTCCCGGCACGCCGGCCACCACCGGCCGAGGCCTGGTCGATGCATTGCTCGCGCAGGTCGCGCCCTTGCAGCCGACGATGCATTTCGGCGCGCAGATCGCGACGCTGGAGCGACAGGCCGACGGCCGGTTGCTGCTCGGCACGGATCGCGGCACCACTTTTCTTGCGAAGACGGTGTTCATCGCCGGTGGCGTCGGCGCTTTCGTGCCGCGCCGCGTCGCGGTCGCCGGCATCGAACGTTTCGAAGGCACTCGGCTGCTTTATCACCCGGAAATGCATCCGGACGCGATCGAGCGCTTTGCCGGTCAGGCCATCGTCGTCCAGGGCGGCGACGAATCGGCGCTGCAGACCGCGCTGGCGTTGAGCGCGCTGGAGCGCCGCACCGGTCGGGGCGGCAAGGTCGCGCTGATGCATCGCCGGGACGGTTTCCAGGCGGAGCCTGAAACGGTGGCAAAGCTGCGGGAGGAAATCGAGTCCGGCGACATGGCTTTCGTCGTCGGCCAGCCGACGGCGCTCGACGAGACCAAACTCGAGATCACGCGGCCGGACCAGTCGGTGCTCAATCTGCCGGTCGATGCGCTGATCGCCTGCCTCGGCATCTCGCCGCGCCTCGGCCCCATCGCCAACTGGGGGTTGGAATTGGAGCGCAAGCAGGTGCCGGTCGACACGCAGAAATTCGAGACGCGCGAGCCCGGCGTTTTCGCGGTCGGCGACATCAACACCTATCCGGGCAAGAGGAAGCTGATCGTCTGCGGCTTCCACGAAGCCACCTTGGCCGCGTGGGCCGCGGCAGCCATCGTGTTCCCGGGCAAGGCGATTCCGCTGCAGTACACGACGACCAGCACGCGGCTGCACGCGCTGTTGAAGGTCGGCTGAACGGCCTCGGGCGATCGACGGCGCCGCAGTGCTGCCGACTGTCGCCGCCACTGTGTATCTACTGCCCCGGCGAACCCAACGATGTGGATGACGCCGGCTGCGCAAATCCGCCTGAGACGCCGACGGCGGCCGCGCGATAGGCTGGCGCCGATGTCGACACGCCGTCCCACACCGCCGAACTCGTTGCACTGCCGCCGAAGACAAACCCGGCGTGTTCTGCATACACCGGCGTCACGCCTGGCGCTGCGTTCGCCGGCCGGATGACGGTGCCATCGGACGCCGTCACCGCAGCCGCGCCGTAGCTGAAGCTCGCGACGACCTTCCCTGTTGCGTCGAACAGCACGATCGCATCGCCCTTCCCCAGTCCCGGACCGCCTGCGGCAACAGCCGGAAAGGTGGCCGCGTTCAAGCCCCATGCGTTGATGAAGGCGGACGTGTCGGTCGCCGCAACGACAACCAGCCGTTGCCCGGAAGGAATGCTCACCGCAGGAAACGATGCGCTGCCCGCATCCGCGACGTTGGCCGAATCGTCGTCCCACTTCCAGCCGAGCAGGTTCACGGCCGATGTGCCGTGGTTGTAGATCTCGAAGAAGTCACCGCCGGTGGCGTTGGAGTTGACCTCGGTGATCAGCAGGCTCGGCACGGGCGTCGGTGCAACTCCGAGCGTCACGAAATTGAGCGTCGTCGTGTCCAGGATGCCCGCGAACGCATTGCCGGCGCTGTCGACGAGCGCATTCGCAGCGACCTGGACGCTGTACGGGGTACCGGCGCGCAGATCGGCGGTCGGGTTGAGCGTCACGACGCTGCCGTTGATCGCGACCTGGCGGGTGTCGGTCGCGGCGATGGTGCGGATGTCGTCGCTGCCGTTCGTCAGCGTGAAGTTCCCGGCGCCGGCCGTCACGGCTTCGGAAAAGGTCAACGCGATGTTGTCGCCCAACGCGACGTTGACGGCGTTGTCCGCAGGCGTCGCCGCGCGAAGCAACGGCGGGGTGGTGTCGGGCGCGCTGGTGAAGCTCAAGGTCTGCGCACCGTTCACCGCCAGCGTGCCGGTGCCGTCGGCGCCCTTGATGACGCCGCTGGCGTACTGGATGCTGTAGGTGGTGTTGGGCGCCAGGTCGACGCTCGGGTCGATCTTCAGGCTGTTGCCGATGAAGCTCACCTGCGCGGCGTCGGCGATGGCGATGGTGCGCGTGTCGCCGTTGCTGCCGACGATGCTGATGTTGCCGGTGCCTGCTGCGACGGCGGCCGGGAAGTTCAGGTACAGGTTGCTGGCGAGACCGACTTTCGCGCTGCTGCGCGTCGGTGTGTAGATCCACAGTTGCGGCAGCGCCTGGCTGCCACCGCCCGCCTCGTTCGTCACGTACATGTTGAGCTGCTTGTCGAAGGTGATGCCTTCATGGCCCAGGTTCAGCGGCGCGTTCGGCAGTTCGAGCGTGCCGAAGATCCGGCCGGCCCGGTCGACCTTCACGATGCGCGCCGACTCCTGGCTCAGCAGCATCAGGTGGGCGTAGTCGGGAGCGGTCGCGGGCAGCGTGTTGGAAAGCGCATGCACGTCGGCGATGTCGGCGACCCCGAGCAACGCCGGGTTGAACAGGTTGACCGAATTGGCGGTCGTTGCCGAGCCGTTCGAGGCGGTGCCGGCCGCGAAGTCGATCGTGGTCTGGAAGACGCCCTGCGGCTCGGTTTCCTTCACGAAGATGAAGCCGCTGGTCAGCGGATCAGCCGTGACGCCTTCGAGCCCGACGTTGCCGACCGTCGTGCCGAGCTTCACGCTGCGCACCGAGCCGGCGTCGAGCGTGGCGCCGGCGCGGTAGGTCACGAGGTTTGCCGTGCGCTCGCGTTCGTTGGCGACAACGAATTGCCCGCCGCCCACCGACGTCAGCCCCTCCGGATCGCCGAACAGACCGGCGGGAAGCGTCATCGAATCGATGACCGCGCCAGCCTTGGACAGCTGTGTGATGTAGGTGCCTTCGTCGCCGATGATGAAGAGGCTGTCGGTGGCTTCGTTGTAGGTCACGGCGGAGACTTCGGCCGCGATCTGGTTCACGCCGCTCGCGAGATTCACCGGCAACGTCACGCGCTGCGAGAGCGTGTAGTTGGCGAGGTCGAGGCTTTCCTGTGGCGAGACGAACGTCAGCGCGGGCGCGCCCAGCACGACGACGGGGCTGGTGGGCGCCGTTGGGGTTGTCGGCGTCGTGGGCGTTGGCGTCGTGCTGACCGGGACATCGTCATCCCCGCCGCCGCCGCATCCCGACATGGCGAGCACGCAGGCCAGGGCAAGGGCCCCGTGAGTGAAGTGCTGACGGGAGAGACCCGCAACAGGGAAGAAAGATCGCATGACAACACCGGTTAGGAACAATCTTTCAAGCGTAGGGCGCTGGAAAGTCAGGTCCATGACAGGTCATTCATGAGATGCCTTCCACCGCAATGTCAAACTGACGCGTCTTAAGAAAAGGATCACGGCATGGAAATCGAATTCAAGTTTCTGGTGCCTTCGGAGCGATTGGCCGAACTCGAAGCAGCGTTGCGCGCAGGCGCGTTCGAGCCCATCGATCTGCAAGCCCGCTACTTCGACACCCGCGACGGCGCGCTGGCGAACGCCGACGTTGCGCTCCGCATGCGCAAGGAAGGCGACCATTGGGTGCAAACGGCCAAGGCGCGCGGCGACGGACCGCTGGACCGCTTCGAGCACAACGTCGACCTGGGCGATCCTACGGACCCGACCGCCCTTCCCGACATCCGCCTGCACGAAGGCACGCATGTCGGTCGCGTGCTGGAGAAAGTCATCGGCGATGCGGCGCTGATCGAGACTTTTTCGACGGCGATCCACCGCATCGTCCGGCTCGAAACCGTCGCCGACACGCAGGTTGAGTTCGCGCTCGACGTGGGCCGCGTGATTGCGCAGGGTCACGACGGTGCGGCGAACCGCGAGTCGCCAGTCTGCGAGCTGGAAATCGAGCTGGTGCACGGCGACGTGGCCGTGCTGACCGCTGTGGCGCAACGCTGGGTTGCGGAATACGGCCTCGCCTTCAGCACGGTTTCCAAGGCCGAGCGGGGGCAGCGCCTGCTCGAGGGCGACAAGCCCGAGGCCGCAGTGAAGGCGAAGGCTCCCGTGTTTTCGACGGCGGACGACAAAATGCCGGACGCTGCGGAAATCCAGCGTCGGGTGGTCGGCGCGTGTCTGGCGCAGATCCTTCCGAACGCCTCCGAGGTGGCGGCCGGCAGCGAGGACTTAGAGGCGGTGCATCAACTGCGGATCGGCATCCGGCGGCTTCGGACCGCGCTGCGCGAACTCGACGGTTTGGCCGAAGGGCAGTTCGATCCGGCATGGCAGGGGCCGTTGCGCCACACTTTCGCTGCGCTGGGCCGGAGTCGCGACGGCGAGTTGCTGACGACGAAGATGCAACCACTGCTCGAAGCGGCCGGCGGTCCGCAGATCGCGACAGTGGCCGAGACTGCCGAAACGTCCGGTATGACAGTGACGGAAACGGTGCGTCTGGCGCCGTTCCAGATCGTGCTGGTGGAGCTGATCGGCTTCGTGACGCAGGCATCGGCCGAAACGTCGCCCAACGGCATCGAGGAACCGGCGAAGGCGCGCAAGTACATCGGCAAGCGCCTGACTGGGCTGCAACGCAAGGTTGTGAAAGGCGGCAGGCGATTCGAATCGCTGGCGCCGGAAGAGCAGCATATTGTTCGCAAACGGCTGAAGCGATTGCGCTATTTGGCCGAATTCGTGGCGCCGCTGTTCGACGAGAAACACGCTGAAAAGTACATCGAGAAGCTGACGCCGGCGCAGGACACGCTTGGCGAATTCAACGATATGAGCGTCGCTGCCGTCAGCTATCGCAGGCTCGCCGTCAAGGATCAGCGTGCGTGGTTCGGCGTGGGATGGTTCTATGCATCGCAGCAGAGCGCCGCACGCGATTGCCGCAAGTCGCTGGAGAAAGTCGAAGACGCGCGCAAGTTCTGGAAGCCTGCCTGAACCGCTTTACTCCCTCTCCCCCCGGGAGAGGGCTGGGGTGAGGGCTTGCAGCCTTCGGGATAGGCAGGATTGGTCGCTATTGGGGGCCGCCCGGCAGGTGAAGCGCGCCCGGCCACCCCACTGCGCCGGCCCTTCGGGCTTCCTTGCGGTGCTCGCTTCAGGCGGGGGCCAAAGAACT
>JAQGMX010000006.1 GCA_028292145.1 Variovorax sp. | reverse complement strand
CTGCGCGCTGCCTTTGCAGCGGGCCAGCGCGAAATCGAGGTCGGTTCCTTCGTGCCGGCCCGTCTGCTGCCTCAGCTCGCCGATACCGCCGAACTGCTGGCTGTCGCCAAAACATTGCCCGGACTGACTGCGTCGGTGCTCGTGCCAAACCTGAAGGGCGCCGAGCGCGCGATCGAGGGCGGCGCCGACCTGATGATCGTCCCGCTCTCGGCCAGCCATGCACACAGCCTGGCCAACCTGCGCAAGACTCCGGACGAAGTGGTTGCGGAGGTCGGCCGCATCCGCGCGGCGCGCGACGCTTCGGGTAGCCGGACGCTGATCGAAGGCGGTATCGGGACGGCTTTCGGCTGCACGTTGCAGGGCGAGGTGCCGGTTTCCGAAACGCTTCGTCTGATGCAGGCGCTGCTCGATGCCGGCGCCGACCGGGTGAGCCTGGCCGACACCGTCGGCTATGCCGATCCGGGGATGGTGCGCCGGCTGTTCGAGAAGGCGCTGCCGATCGCCGGCGACCGGCTCTGGAGCGCCCACTTCCACGACACGCGCGGCCTGGGCCTGGTGAATGTCTACGCCGCGCTCGAAGTTGGCGTCGGGCGTTTCGACGCCTGCCTCGCCGGCATCGGCGGCTGTCCGCACGCGCCGGGCGCCAGCGGCAACGTCGACACCGAAGACCTCGTCTTCATGCTCGAAAGCATGGGCCTTTCGACCGGCATCGATTTGACGCTGCTGATCGAACTGCGCGGGCGCGTGGCGGGCTGGCTCGAAGGCGAGACGCTGCACGGCACGGTGTGGCGCGCCGGATTTCCCAAAACGTTCACCCAACGCCAACAGGGCCTACTGGCCGCAACGACCGCAAACGCATGACCACAGCAACAGCAACTGCTCCGTCGCAGACATCCGAGGCGCCTCGGAAACTGCCGCTCGCCGGCCTGCGTGTCGTCGAGTTCACCCACATGGTCATGGGGCCGACCTGCGGCATGGTGCTGGCCGACCTCGGCGCCGAAGTCATCAAGGTCGAGCCGATCGAAGGCGACCGCACCCGCAGCCTGCTCGGCGCCGGCGCCGGCTTCTTTCCGATGTTCAATCGCAACAAGAAGAGCATCGCGATCGACCTGAAGCAGCCCGAGGGCGTCGAGGTGGCGCTGCGGCTCTGCGGTTCGGCCGACGTGGTGGCGCAGAACTTCCGCCCCGGAACGATGGCCAAGTACGGGCTCGACTACGCGACGCTGAGCCAGGTCAATCCGCGCCTGGTCTATATCGACCATGCCGGGTTCCTGCCCGGCCCCTACGAGCACCGCACCGCGCTCGACGAGGTGGTGCAGATGATGGGCGGGCTGGCCTACATGACCGGCAGGCCCGGCGATCCGCTGCGCGCCGGCAGCAGCGTGAACGACATCATGGGCGGCATGTTCGGCGCCATCGGCGCGCTCGCCGCGCTCATGCAGCGCAACGAGACCGGCCGCGGGCAGGAGGTGCAGTCGGCGCTGTTCGAGAACAACGTCTTCCTCGTCGGCCAGCACATGCTGCAGTACGCGATCACCGGCCAGGCCGCGGCGCCGATGCCGGAGCGCATTTCGGCATGGGCGCTCTACGACGTCTTCAGCGTCAGGGACGGCGAGCAGATCTTCCTGGCCGCTGTCAGCGATGCGCAGTGGCGCACCTTCTGCGAGGCGCTGGGCTTTGCCGATCTGCTGGCCGACCCGGAACTGGCCGACAACAACGCCCGGGTCCGGCAGCGTCCGCGCATGCTGGCCGATCTGCGCCAGCGTCTGAAGGCTTTCAGCGCGGCGGAGCTTTCGGCGCTGTTCGAGGCGCGCGGCCTGCCGTTCGCGCCGATCGTGCGTCCGGAAGACCTTTTCCACGATCCGCACCTGCTGGCCACCGGCGGGCTCGCCGACATCCGGCTGCCCGACGGCGAGCGCGCCGGCGAAATGGCGCAGACGACGCTGTTCCCGATCACCATGGACGGCGCGCGCCTCGGCGTGCGCCTGCACCCGCCGACGCTGGGCGAGCACACGCGCGAGTTGCTCGAATCGCTCGGCTACGACGTGGCGCAGCGCCAGGCGATGCTGGCGGCGAACGCTGTCGGCTGAAGAATCACAAGACGGAGACAAGAATGAATATTCAGAATCGACTGGAAAGCGACGCGGCCCGACTGCCCCGCCGGACGCTTCTGCGCGGCCTGACGCGCATGGCGATGGCCGTCGGTGCGGCCGGAATGTTGCCTGGCGCGCTGTGGGCGCAGGGCAGCGACAAGCCGGTACGGGTCATATTGCCGGTGAGCGCCGGTTCCGGCACCGACGGCGTGGCGCGGACGATGAGCCAGGGCTTGAGCAAGGCGCTCGGCCATCCGACGGTGATCGAGAACCTGCCCGGCGCCGGCGGTATTCCCGGAACGACGCAGATCGTCAAGGGCGCCAAGGACGGTTCGGTGATCGGTTTCGTGTCGAACAACCATGTCGTCAATCCGAGCGTCTACAAGAACGTGCCGTTCGACGCGGTGGAGGACATCACGCCCATCGCGGTCATCGGCGCGACGCCGTTCGTGCTGGTGGCGCATCCGGGGCTCACCGCGAAGAACGTGCGCGAACTGATCGCGCTTGCCAAGGCGCAGCCCGGCGCGCTCAATTACGGCTCGTCGGGCAACGGCACGATCCTTCACCTGGCGGCGGAGATGTTCTGCAGCGAAGCGCAGGTCGACATCAAGCACATCCCTTACCGCGGCGCCGGCCCGCTGACCACCGACGTGCTCGGCGGACAGGTGCAGCTCGCGGTGATCGCGATCGCCGTCGCAGCGCCGCTGGTCAAGGCCGGGTCGCTGCGCGCCATCGGCGTGACATCCGCGGCACGGTCGCCGTTGCTGCCCGATGTGCCGACCGTCGCGGAGCAGGGCCTCCCTAACTACGTGATCGACGGCTGGGTCGCGGTGATCGGTCCGGCCGGCATGCAGAAGGCCGAGGTCCAGCGCATCAAAGCCGCCGTCAAGTCCACCGTCGATCTGCCGGAGGTGCGCGATGCATTGCTCGTGCAAGGCTATCGGCTGAAGGTGACGTCGCCGGAAGAAACCGCCGCCTATTTCCGCACCGAGACCGCGCGCATGGCAAAGCTGGTCAAACAGGCCAACGTCAAGCTCGATTGAGGCGGTCGATGGGTGCGGCGCCTGTTTGCTGTCATACCGGCAGCGCCGTCGTCGTCTTCACCCGGTCCAGCACGAAGCTGGTCTTGCAGTCCTGCACGCTCGGGTGCTTGAGCAGCGTTTCCATCACGAAGAGGGAGTTGTGCGCCATGTCGGCGACGACCACGCGCAGCAGGTAGTCCAT
>JAQGMX010000541.1 GCA_028292145.1 Variovorax sp. | reverse complement strand
CCGAGCAGGCCGCGCGTGCGCTGCCAAGCGGTTTCCGCAAGCCGCACCGGACCGAAGTGCCGTCCGGACGGCATGCTGTCGAGAGTGACGGTGCGCATCGTTCGAGGCGCTAGCGCGTCGTGGCCAGAAATTCCATCACCAGCGGGAAGAAGATGATGATGAAGGTGACCGGAAAGATGAAGATCACCAGCGGGCCGATCATCTTCACCGGCGCTTCCATCGCCAGTTTTTCGGCCTGCTGGAAGCGTTCGGTCCGGCGCTGTTCCGAGATCGCGGCGAGCGTGTCGGCCAGGCTGGCACCGAGCGATTCGGCCTGCGTCAGGTTCGACACCAGGCTCTTGATGTGGCGATTGTTCAACCGGTCGGCCAGTGCGTTGAGCGCGTCCATCCGGCTCGCGCCGGTGCGCATCTCGCGCATCATGCGGTCGAATTCCTGGCCCAGCGCGCCGCCCGGTCCCTTCTGCACCGCCTGCGCGATCGCGCCCGTCAGGCTCAGTCCGGCCTGGCAGCAGAGCGTGATCATGTCGAGGTAGCCGGGCAGCGTGCGCAGGATGTCCTTTTCGCGGCGCTTGCGGCGGTCGCGCATCCACAGCACCGGAAAAAACCAGCCGACGAGGCAACCGGCGATCGTCGCCCAGATCTTCGTGCCCGCCACCGCGTTTAGCAGGCCCGCCGTCCAGAGTCCGAGCGCGCCGACCAGCAAGAGCGACACGATCTGCACCGCGATGAACTCTTCCGCCTTCAGCACGAATTCCAGTCCGGCCAGCTGGAGCTGTCGCTTGCGTTTGACCAGCAGCGAGGTCGGCATGATCTCCGAGACGTGGAACTGCAGGATGTTTACCACCGGCCACATCAGCCGCAAGGCGGGCGGGAGCGGGTCCATGTGCGTGCGCTCCGAGGGACGCGCCTTGCGGATCAGCGCGATCACGTAAAGCAGCAACACCACGCCCGTGGTCGCGCACAGGAAGATGATGATGAGGAGGATCAGCGAGCGCATGGCGTGGCGATGTCCTGCGTCAGATGTCGATCGCCACGATCTTGCGGATCATGGTGTAGCCGAGCAGGAGCATCACGCCGACCACCGTCAGCACGGCCCAGCCGATGTTCGTCGTGAAGAGCAACGACATGGTCGGCTGCATCAGGTAGAGCACGCCCATCAGGAACAGCGGGAACAGCGTCATCACCAGACCCTGGATGCGGCCCTGCGCCGTCAGCGCCTGGATACGGCCTTCGAGGATCGCCTTGCGGCGCAACGTCTCGGCCAGCACCTGCAGCGGCTCCGAGAGATTGCCGCCGACTTCCTTCGACACCCGCAGTGCCACCACCACCAGCACGAAGTCCGGTATGCCCAGGCGCTGCGACATCTTCTGGATCGCGTCGTCGAAGCTCACGCCTAGCCGTTGCTCCTTCAGCACCAGACCGAACTCCTGCCCGAGCGGTCCCTGCTGATCGCGCACCAAAACCTGGATCGCCACCGACAGCGCACTGCCGGCGCGCAGCGCGCTGGCGATGAACAGCAGCGCATCGGGCAGTTCCGATTCGATCTGCTGGCGCCGTCGCTTGCGTTGCCATGCGAACCAGCGCGCCGGCAGAAGGTACAGCAACAAGGCGACCACGCCGCCGACGATCGGCGTGCCCGTCACCAGCCAGCCGACCGCCCCGCCGGCCGCGACCATCAGCGCATGGCCGGATGCGAAGGCCACCGCATGCTGTGCCTGGAACTCCGACAGGTTGAGCGAGCGCCGGCCGCTGGCCTGCAGCCTGCCCAGCAGCTTGCCGCCGAGTTCCGGCGAACGCTTGAAGAACATGTAGCCGCACAGCGTGATGAAGCCCATGCCGCACGCGACCGACAAGGCGAGAACTACCGCGTTCACGGATGCGCTCCAGGCTGTGATCCCGGCGCATCGCCGAACAGGAAATCCAGGTCCAGCTTCAGTCCGTGCTCCTGCAGCCGGGTGAAGAATTCCGGCACCGTGCCCGCGGCGGCGAAATGGCCGACGGTCCTGAAATCCGCATCGACGCCGGTTTTCTTGAAGCTGTAGACATCCTGCATATGGATCATGCCGTCGGCGAATCCCGTGATTTCCGTGATCTGCGTGACCTTACGGCTGCCGCACGGGAAGCGCGTCAGCTGGATGATCAGGTCGACAGCCGACGCGATCTGTTCGCGGATCGCCGAAACCGGGATGTTCATGCCGGCCATCGTCACCAGCACCTCCAGCCGCGACATCGCGTCGCGCGGCGAATTCGAATGCAGCGTGGTCAGCGAGCCGTCGTGGCCGGTGTTCATGGCCTGCAGCATGTCGAGCGCCTCGCCGCCGCGGCACTCGCCGACGACGATGCGGTCGGGCCGCATCCGCAGCGAATTCCGCACCAGATCGCGGATGGCGATGGCGCCCTTGCCCTCGATGTTGGCCGGCCGGGACTCGAGCGACACGAGATTCGGCTGGCTCAGCGACAGCTCGGCCGCATCCTCGATGGTCACGATGCGCTCGTTGTCGGGGATGAAATTCGACACCATGTTGAGCAGCGTCGTCTTGCCGGTCCCCGTGCCGCCCGAGACGATTATGTTGAGCTTCTCCTCGACCGCGATCCGCATGAATTCGACCATCGGCGCGGTGATCGATCCGGTCTTGATCATTCCCTCGTGCCCCATCCGGTTTTTCGGAAATTTCCGGATCGTCATGCTCGGCCCGCGCAGTGCGAGTGGCGGAATGATCGCGTTCACGCGCGAGCCGTCCTTGAGCCGTGCATCGACCATCGGCGAACTCTCGTCGATGCGCCGGCCGAGCGGCGTCACGATGCGCTCGATGGCGCCGAGAACGGCGACGTTGCTGGTGAAGGCGACCGACGTGCGTTCCAGCCGGCCGGCGCGCTCCACCCAGATCTCGTCGAAGCGGTTCACCATCACTTCGGTGACGCTGTCGTCCTTGAGCAGCACTTCGAGCGGGCCGAGGCCGATCGCCTCGTCGAGCAACTGTTGCGCCAGCAGCGTGCGGTCGATGTCTTCCGGCAGGTCGCGCGTGTCGCGGATGATTTCGCTGACCAGCGCGCGGATGTTCGAGCGCAGCTCCTCGTCCTTCATCTGCGCGGTGTCGATGCGGCGGTTGTCGAGCTGCTGCAGCAGCGTGCGGTGCAGCGAACGGCGCCATCTCAGGAGCGGGTCTTCGACCAGCAGCGGCACGGCGAGCCGGCGCGAGGATTCGCCGTCTTCCAGCGCGTCGCGCGCTTCCGCAGAGGTCGGTTGCAGCGCGCTGTCGAGCGAGACCACCAGCGTGTGGCCGCCGATGATGATTTCCTCGCCGCCCTTGAACGGCCCGAATCGCGTCACGCGGTGGCCGTCGACCCAGGTGCCGAACAGGCTGCCCTGGTCCTGCAGGAACACCTCTTCGTCGTGCAGCAGGAACTGCGCGTGCTGACGCGCCACGTTCCAGCCCGACAGCACGACCTGGCTGGCCGGGTCCTTGCCGACCTGAATTTCACCGACGTCGAGCAGAACTTCGCGCAACGCCTGCTGCGGGGAATTGACGAGTACCTTGTGCATGCGGGGTCGTCGCTTTCAGGGTGCCTGGAACGGGCCGTAGGGCGAGACCGCCGGCCTCACGACCGGCTCGGCGGGGGCCGCCTTGCCCGGATCGGTACGGTCCTCAGTCAGGTTGCCGAAGCCGCGCGATACGTTTTCTTCGAGCTGCCGCGCGCGGTCGATGCGCGGCCGGCTGTCGGCCGCCTCCACCACGCGGGGCGTGAGGAAGACGATCACCTCCTGGTCCTTGTCGGTGTCGGTGTCGGCACGGAAGGCACGGCCGATGACCGGCGCATTGCGCAGTCCCGGCACGCCGTCGTTGGACCGCGAGGACTCGCGGCTGATGAGGCCCGAGAGCACGATGGTTTCGCCGTTCCGCACGTTGAATTCGGTGTCGGTGCGGCGGATGAGGAAGCCCGGTATGCCCTGCACCGTGACGCTGCGGTCCACGCTGCTGACCTCGGTCAGGATGCTGCCCGATATGTTGCCCGCGCCATCGGCGATCGGCTTGATGTTGAGCCGCACGCCGTAGGGCTTGAACTCGACCGAGCCGGCGCCGAAAGTGCTCAGCGACGGCAGCGGGATTTCTCCGCCGGCGAGGAACTTGGCTTCCCCGCCGCTGCGCGTCGACAGGTTGGGCGATGCCAGCAAAAAGGCATTGCCGCGCTGCACCAGCAGGTTGATGGTCGAGCCGAGCGACAGGCCGATGCCGAAGTAGCTCTGAGGCGTGCGGCGGTTGCGGCTCAGCAGGCTGGAGCCGGTGGTGCTGCCGTCGGTGTTGTTCGGCGTCAGGAAAGTCGAGTCGGCGGGTAGCACGCGGTAGTTGCCGCTGGAGGCAATGTCCGAGAACAGGCCGAAGTTGAAGCCTTGGCCCGATGCGTCCCACCGCACGCCCAGATCGTCGAGCGCGGTCTTGTTGAATTCAACGATGCGCACCTGGATGTCGACCATGCGGTCGACGCGGATGCGGTCGGCGGTGGCCAATGAAACCACCGCCGGCGCGTAGAGCTTCGCGACGGTATCGAGCCGCTCCACCGCGGCCGGATCGAGGTTGCTGCCGTCGATGATGATGCGTTCGCCGATGCGCCGGATGTTCACGCCCGAAATGCCGAAGGTGATCTCGCGCAGTTCGCCGGCGATGCGCTC
>JAQGMX010000471.1 GCA_028292145.1 Variovorax sp. | reverse complement strand
TACGAGGTCATCATCGGCTTCGAGACGCACGCGCAACTCTCCACCGCCAGCAAGATCTTCAGCCGCGCCTCGACCGCTTTCGGCGCCGAGCCGAACACGCAGGCCTGCGCCGTCGACATGGCGCTGCCGGGCACGCTGCCGGTCATGAACAAGGGCGCGGTCGAACGCGCCATCAAGCTGGGCCTGGCGCTCGGCTCGACGATCGCACCACGCAGCGTGTTCGCGCGCAAGAACTACTTCTATCCGGACCTGCCGAAGGGCTACCAGATCAGCCAGTTCGAGATTCCGGTGGTGCAAGGCGGCGCGGTGTCTTTCTTTCTGGGCCCTTCGACAGGCTCAGGACAGGCTCAAGAGCAGAAAACCGTGCGTCTGGTGCGCGCGCATCTGGAAGAAGACGCCGGGAAGTCGCTGCACGAGGACTTCATCGGCCAGTCGGGCATCGACCTGAACCGCGCCGGCACGCCACTGCTGGAAATCGTGACCGAGCCCGACATGCGCTCGACCGCCGAAGCGGTGGCGTACGCGAAAGAGCTGCACAAGATCGTCACCTGGATCGGCATTTGCGACGGCAACATGCAGGAAGGCAGCTTCCGCTGCGATGCCAACGTGTCGGTGCGCAAGCCCGGCGACAAGCTGGGCACGCGGCGCGAGATCAAGAATCTGAACAGCTTCAAGTTCATGCAGCAGGCGATCGACTACGAGATCCGCTGGCAGATCGAGGAGATCGAGGATGGCCGCAAGGTGCAGCAGGCAACCGTGCTGTTCGACCCGGATTCGGGCGAGACGCGTGCGATGCGGACCAAGGAAGACGCTGCCGATTACCGCTACTTTCCGGACCCGGACCTGCCGCCGCTGGTGATCGGCGCGGACTGGGTGGAGCGGGTGCGCGGCGAGATGCCGGAGTTGCCGCGGGCGATGGCGGAGCGCTATGTAGCGACGCACGGCCTCTCGGCATACGACGCGGCGCAGCTCACGCAGAGCGTGGCGCTGGCACAGTATTTCGACAGTGCGGTGGCTGCGGGTGCGGCGCCGAAGCTGGCGAGCAACTGGATCACCGGGGAACTGGCTCGGCGGCTGAATGCGCAGGACCTGCCGATCACGGCAGCGCCCGTCAATGCAGCGCAGCTTGCGAAGCTGATCGCCCGCATCGGCGACGGGACGATTTCGAACAATGCCGCGCGCCAGGTTTTCGATGCGCTGTGGTCCGGTGAAAGCGCCGACGTGGACGCTTTGATCGAATCCAAGGGCCTGAAGCAGATGAACGACACCGGCGCCCTCGAAGCGCTGGTCGACGGCGTGCTCGCAACCAACCAGAAGAACATCGACGAATACCGCGCCGGCAAGGAAAAAGCCTTCAACGCGCTTGTCGGTCAGGTCATGAAGGCCAGCCAGGGCAAGGCGAACCCGGCGCAGATCAACGCACTGTTGAAGGCGCGTCTGGGCGGTTGATGGTCGATGGCTGCGTACCGGCCGATGCCCACAGCGCATTGAGCCGCACGCGCTCGTCGTCGAAGCGCGCAGCGATGCGCCGCCGCTCTTCTTCCTGACCGGCGATGAAGCGGTTCTGCACCGCGACGCTGTCGTCGTTGTCGTGGAGCTTCTGGCGCAGCAGCGCCGGCACCTTGGACGGGTCTTTCCGGTAGAACTCCAGTTCGCCGGTGAGCGGTTGCCGCTCCTTGGCAAGTTCTTCCAGGCGCTTGCGCGCAGTTTCGATGAGACCGTCAACCTGGCGCATCGCCTCGATGCGGTCACGGTCGTGCGCTGCCGCGGTCGGGTAGCGCATCACCAGGGCACGCTCGCGCCGCCGCTCGTCGTTCAGGCGACCGGCCTGCGCCGCCGCCTCCCTTGCCTGAATTTCACGCTCGGCCTGCTCGCGCGGTGTGTATTCAGGGTCCAACGTGCGGCGCAGGTTGCCGCTCGGGCTGAATTCGCGCTGCTGGCGGTCGGCGCAATCGGGAATCGGACGGTCGGCAGTGAGCGTCCTGCCGCGCGCGTCGGTGCACATGAAGATGCCGGGCGCCTTGTCCTGCGCCTGCGCCTGCACTGTGCCTTGAGGAAGGCACAGGATCAGCAGCGCGCAGGTCGCTGGCAACAGGCGATTGAGCTGAAGCATCAGAACCCCTATTTTTCGCACGACCCGTTCAGCCTGCGCCATAGGTTGCACGATAGGCCAGCACGTCGGCACGGTGCCCTTCCAGGCCGGTCCCGCCGTTGCGCTGCAGATATTGCAGCAGATCTTCGAGGTTGGCGATGGAAAGAACCGTCAGCCCGAGCTGGTTCCTGACGTACTGAACGGCGCTGTAGTCGACATCCGCACCGTTTTCCGTTGCCTTTTCCTGCCGGTCCAACGCGATAGCGACGGCGTGCGGCGTTGCGCCTGCCGCCTTGATCGTGGCGATTGATTCGCGCACGGCAGTGCCGGCGGACATCACGTCGTCGATCACCAGCACCCGCCCCCGCAGCGGTGCGCCGACGAGGGTGCCGCCTTCGCCGTGGTCCTTGGCTTCCTTGCGGTTGTACGCAAAAGGCACGTTCCTGCCGCGCCGCGCGAGCTCGGAAGCCACCGTCGCGCCGAGCGGAATTCCCTTGTAGGCCGGGCCGAAGATCATGTCGAATTCGAGGCCGCTGGCGATCAGCCGCTCTGCATAGAATTCGGCCAGACGCAGCATCTTGGCGCCGTCGTCGAACAACCCGGCGTTGAAGAAGTACGGACTGATGCGACCGGCCTTGGTCTTGAACTTGCCAAAACGCAGCACGCCGGACTCGATCGCGAAGCGGACAAAATCCTGCGCCAGGGCACTGGTTCCCTCTGTTTCCTCGCCAGCGTTGTCTCTCTCACTCACTCCAGCCATCGGGAATTCCTCTTGTTCAAACTGACCAGCCTCAACCTCAACGGCCTGCGATCGGCCACCACCAAAGGCGTTGCCGATTGGGTGGCCGAACTGGGGCCGGATTGTATTTGCATGCAGGAAATCCGCGTCCAGGCCAGCGACGTGGAAGGCCGCTTCGAAAAAATGGCCGGCCTGCAAGGCCATTTCCATTTTGCGGAGAAAAAAGGCTACGCAGGCACGGCGATCTACACCAAGCACGCGCCGAGCGAAGTCGTCGCCGGCTGGGGCGACGCCGAATTCGACGCCGAAGGCCGCTACCTCGAACTGCGCTTCGATACGCCGACGCGCAAGCTGTCGATCATCAGCTGCTATTTCCCGAGCGGCTCATCGGGCGAAGAACGCCAGGCCGCCAAATACCGTTTCCTCAAAGGCTTCTTTCCGCACCTCAACGCGCTGAAGCGGGAGCGCGAGTTCATCCTGTGCGGCGACATCAACATCGCGCACCAGGAGATCGACCTGAAGAACTTCAAGGGCAACATGAAGAACAGCGGCTTTCTGCCCGAAGAGCGCGCCTGGATGACGCGCCTGCTCGACACCGGCGCGGAAGGCGCGGGGCTGGTGGACGTGTATCGGATGCTCAAGCCGGAGACAACGGGGGATGCGTATACGTGGTGGAGCAACCGCGGGCAGGCTTATGCGAAGAATGTCGGGTGGCGGCTGGACTATCACTTGGCGACTCCGGCCATCGCCGCGCTGGCGCGCAGCGAGCACATCTATAAGACGATCAAGTTCAGCGACCACGCCCCCATCACGGTGGATTACGACTTCACCCTCTGACCATCATCACTCCCACCCCTCCAGCACCACTTTCCCCCGCGCCTTGCCCGACTCGATCAGCGCATGCGCGCGCTTCAGATTGCTGGCGTTGATGGTGCCGTAACGCTCCGACAGCGTTGTCCGCACCAACCCGGCATCGACCAGTCCGGCGACTTCGTTGAGCAACCGGTGCTGCCCGATCATGTCCTCGGTGCCGAACAGCGAGCGCGTGAACATCAGCTCCCAGTGGATGGACACGGCCTTGCGTTTGAACTGGGTCGCATCCAGCACCGCAGGATCGTCGATGAGGCCGAACTTGCCTTGCGGCGCGATGGCTTCCACGATCTGCGCGATGTGGGCTTCGGTCTGGGTCAGGCTCACGATGTAGTCCACGGCAGGGAAACCGATGCGCTTGAGCTCTTCGGCGATCGGCTTGCTATGGTCGATCACGTGATGCGCACCCAGTTCCTTGACCCAGGCCTGCGTCTCGGGCCGCGACGCGGTGCCGATGACCGTCAGACTGGTCAGGCGACTGGCCAGCTGGACCATGATCGAACCGACGCCACCGGAGGCACCAATGATCAGCAGGGTTTTCTCGCTCGGCTGCTTGCCCGGCACGAGTCCGAGTCGGTCGAACAACATTTCCCAGGCCGTGATCGCGGTCAGGGGCAAGGCAGCGGCCTGGGCGAAATCCAGCGACTTCGGGGCGTGGCCGACGATGCGCTCGTCAACCAGATGCAGCTCGCTGTTGGTACCTGGCCGCGCGATCGATCCTGCGTACCAGACACGGTCGCCCGGCTTGAACAGCGTGACCTCGGGGCCGACGGCCTTGACGATGCCGCTGGCATCCCAGCCCAGCACTTTGGAGGTCTGGCTTTCGGCCGGTGCGGCGCTGGTGCGAATCTTGGTGTCGACCGGATTGACCGACACGGCCTTGACTTCGACCAGAAGATCGCGACCGGTTGCCACCGGATCGGGAAGCGTGATGTCGGTCAGGGAATCTTCCCGGTCGATGGTTCCGGGCTGGGCGTATCCGACGGCTTTCATGAGGAAACTTTCAACTGGGTGCTTTAGATAGAGATGGATTTCACAAAATTCCGGCGATCACTTTTCGCTTCAGCGCCTCTTCGTCGGTCAGATACCAGTCGGACTGGCTGATTTTTTCCATCAGTTCATCCAGCGTCACATCAGTTCCCGAGACGAGATATTCAAATGCCGTGCGTTCCATCTTCCGCGCGCTTTCGATTTCTGCGAGCGTGTCTCTCACCAAGGCCTCCATGCCGCGCATCGCACCCTTGAGCTCCAATGTTTTACTCAAGCGGCGCTCGTGGATCAGGAGCATGCAATCCTTGGTCAGAAATCGCTTTTCCGGCTTGAAGCCCGACATGATCGAAATCCCCGCCGAATAGACAACCGATTTCCCAAGAAAAACGATATCGAGTCCCAGGCGATCGCGCGCCAGTATGAGGTCTGTCGCAATACGGCGACCCAGCTCGGCGTCGCCGCCAGTGGTGGTCAATTCAAGAAGAATGGTGCCGGTGTTGTCGACGGCGGTGTCCATTTGCTCCAGAAAGCTGGCGAGCATGTCGTCGTCGACGTGCCCGTGAAGTCGTATGGTCGGATGCTTGAGGAGTTCGTTGGAGATCATGGCAATTAAATTAAATGAGATTTGAAAGCCGTGCGGCCTCTTTTCCGTTTCAACGTAATTCGGGTCGATTTCGGAGGACGCCGCAGCCTGAGGGCCAATCCGGGCATTTCATAAAGACCGGAACGAAACCTTCGATGTCCAGTGCAAATGATCGGCCGAAACCGGCGATCAGTCCACCGCGCGTATGCCCGGAAAGTTGCAGGCCAACACCTTGTGCATCAGCGGCCGCCCGGCGGTCCTTCCTCAGCGTCTTTTTCGTCCGCTGAACATCGATGCGACCAGATTCTCGCGATGGCGCAGGCTGGTGAAGAGCACGCCGCCCAGGTGCAGCACGATCAGCGCCACCATCGTCCAGGCCGACGCGCGGTGCAGCAGATCGACCCATGCCAGCCCCCAGAATCGATCGGTCGTGTAAAGCCAGCCGCTGAAGCCGGTCACGGCGACCGATGCCAGCAGCGCCAGCACCATCCAGCCGCCGAGCGGGTTGTGGCCGAGATGGCGCACTTCCCGGGCGCGCACCACGTCGACGGCATAGCGCCAGATGACGGCCGGCCGTCTCACGAAGTCGCCGAAGCGCGCATGAACCAAGCCGACGAAGCCCCAGACGAGGCGGACCGCGACGATGCCCAGCGCGACATAGCCGGCGATCTCATGCGTGCGGAGCCAGGCTTCGCCGGCAATCCAGGTGAGCGCGATCGACGCCACGAGACCCCAGTGCAGCCATCGCACCAACGGGTCCCATATCTTGACGACTTGGCCAGAATGCACGGAAGTGCTGCGCTCAGGAGCCCTGCTTCACGACGCCGACCTTCTCGAACGTCTTCGGGTTGAAGAACGCCTCGGTCCGCTCACCCTTTTCGTCGAAGCCGTAGACCTCGTAGCAGCCGTTGAAGGTCTTGACCTGGCGCACCTTCCAGCCTTCGCCGATCAGCTTGCGCTGCAGGTCCATCTGCGGCTTCATTTCTTCCTTGGCAATGCCTTCGCATTTCACCGTGTCGTGGTTGACGAACTGGGCCGATGCGCTGCCTGCGAAGAACGTCGCGGCGAGGGCCAGGAGCCCGATCGTTGTGTGTTTCATTGGAATTTCTCGCTTGAAAGAGTTCTGCGGCGATGCGGTCAGACGTCCAGCCACATCCGCAGAAGGTTGTGATAAGTGCTGGTGAGCCCGATCACGCCGGGATCGGACTCGCCGTAAGCGCTGCGCAGATGCCGCAGGTGGTTGTCCATGTCGAACAGCAGGCGCCGCTGCTCGTCGCTGCGCACCATGCTCTGGATCCAGAAATAGCTCGCCACCCGACGGCCGCGCGTCACCGGAAGAACGCGGTGCACGCTGGTGCCGGGGTACAGCACCATGTCGCCGGCCGCCAGCTTGACGCGCTGTTCGCCGAAGGTGTCTTCGATGACGAGCTCGCCGCTGTCGTAATCGGCCGGATCGGACAGGAACACGGTGCACGAGATGTCGGTGCGCACGCGCCCCGAACCGTCGCGCAGGAAGCGCACGGCACTGTCGACGTGGTTGCCGAAGCTGTTGGCGCTGCCGCCGTAGCGGTTGATGAGCGGCGGCGAGATCTGCTTGGGCAGGGCCGCCGAGAAGAAGACCTGGTGCCGCTCGAGCCCGCGCAGCAGCAATTGCTGGAGGCCGCGCGTGGCGTCGCAGTCTTCACGCAACTGCTCGTTGTTCTTGGCTTTGGCGGACTGCTCGCCGGCCGTCAGTCGTCCGTCCTCCCATGGCGCACTTTTCAGGATATCCCTCGCCTGGACCAGTTCGGCAGGAGAGAGCACTTCACGAATCTGCAGCAGCATGGGGGAGACAGCCTTCTAGAAACTCAAAGCCTCAGAACCGAGCCCCGATCGTGAACAGCACGGTACGGGCCGTGCCGGCGATCGCGAAGCCCGGGTACAGCTGGTCGCCGTAGAGCTTGTTGGTGATGTTGGTCACGTTGACTTGCGCGTACAGGTCCGGCGTGAACTTGTACTCGGCCATGATGTCGCTGACCACGTAGCCGGGCGTGCTGTTCGAGAGGCTGGCCGCACCGGTGGTGCCCTGGAGCGGACGGTTCTCCGTCGCGCCGCGCAAGCCGCCGCCGAAACGCAGCTTCGGCGTGGCTTGGTAGCTGATCCACATCGCGCCGGTCTGCTTGGGCGTCAGGCCGACGCGCGAACCGACGAGTCCGGGTGCGGGCGTGCTTCCGGCCTGGTCGATGCTCGCCTTCGGGATGTACGAGTACGACGCGTACACCTCCCACTGCGGCGTCAACCGGCCGACGACGTCCAGCTCCAGGCCTTGCGAATGGCGCTTGCCGGACAGCAGGAAAGAGTTGTTTGCAAAGTCGGAGTCGGTGGTGCGCTCGTTGGTCTTCTCGGTGCGGAAGATCGCGGCGCGGGTCGAGAGCTTGCCGTCGAGCCAGTCGAGCTTCGCACCGATCTCGATGTTGCGACTCTTCTCGGGCGCAGTGTTCGCGGTTTGCGGCGAGACGTACTGGTACGTGTCGGCAGACGAGTTGAACGACGTGCTGTACGACAAGTGGTACGACTGGACCGCCGAGGGCTGGAACAGCACGCCGGCGCGGTAGCTCCAGGCGCCTTGCGAGAGGCTGGTGCTTGCAATGCTCGGCGTGGCGCTGCCCGGGCGGTAGACCTGGTTGCCGCCGACGCAGTTGTTGACCGGCGTTGCGATGTTGGCGCCCGCGGCGACGGCGCCGGCTGCAACGCGCGTGACGCAAGACGGGTTGGTGTACGCGTACTGGTCGAAATCACCGCTCAGGCGGTCGTAGCGCACGCCGCCCAGCACCTTCCAGTAAGGCGAGACCTGCACCAGATCCTGGAAATAGGCGCCGAAGGACTTGGCCGAATAGCCGCTCGACTGGCGGAAGATCGGCTCCCTGCCCGTTCCGACCAGGCCGGCGCCGTCGTTTGAGTTGCCGACCAGCGTGTTCGGACGCGTGCCCAGCCCGCGGCCGAGGATCGAATTGTTGGCGAAGGCGTCGTTCTGGTAGCGCTCGGCCTCTTCCTTCGAAGCGTCGATGCCGGCCAGGAACGAATGCTTGGTGGAGCCCCAGTCGAGCTGCTTGCTGTAGTCGCTCTGGACGTAAGTGCCCTTGTATTCGTCCTTGCGCG
>JAQGMX010000454.1 GCA_028292145.1 Variovorax sp. | reverse complement strand
TCAGCATGAGCGAACAACAGATCAAGGTACCGGACATCGGCGATTTCGACGAAGTCGCGGTGATCGAAGTGCTGGTGAAGGTCGGCGACACGGTGAAAGCCGAGCAGTCGCTGATCACGGTCGAATCCGACAAGGCATCGATGGAGATTCCGTCGTCGGCCGGCGGCGTGGTGAAGTCGATTGCCGTGAAAGTAGGCGACAAGGTCAAGCAGGGGTCGGTCGTGGTGGCGCTGGAAGTCAGCGAAGGCGCTGCTGCGCCGACGTCCGCTCCTGCGGCAGCACCCGCTGCACCCGCTGCGCCTGCTGCGCCTGCGGCAGGCACGGTGGGCGAGAGCCAGGCGCCCGCGCCGGCTCCGGCGGCACCCACGCAACGCGCGCCTGCACCGGCAGGAACGTACAGCGGCCCGGTCGATTTCGAATGCGACGTGCTGGTGCTCGGCGCTGGCCCCGGCGGTTATTCCGCTGCGTTCCGCGCGGCCGACCTGGGCCTGAAGGTCGTGATGGTCGAGCGTTATTCCAAGCTCGGCGGCGTCTGCCTGAACGTCGGCTGCATTCCGTCGAAGGCGCTGTTGCACGTCGCGGCCGTGATGGACGAAGTCAAGCACTTCGCCGATCTCGGCGTGAGCTACGGCGAGCCGGTCATCGACCGCTCGAAGCTGCTCGACCGCAAGAACAAGGTCGTCGGCAAGCTGACCGGCGGTCTGAGCGCGATGGCGAAGATGCGCAAGGTCACGATCGTGCGCGGCGTCGGCGAATTCGTCGACCCGTACCACCTCAAGGTCCAGGAAACGGAAGGCGAAGGCCGCGCGACCACCGAGAAGGCGCAGACGATCAAGTTCCGCAATTGCGTGATCGCCGCCGGCTCGCAAGCCGTGCACCTGCCGTTCATGCCCAAGGACCCGCGCGTCGTCGATTCGACCGGCGCTCTGGCGCTGGGCCACGACCCGAAGCGCATGCTGATCCTGGGCGGCGGCATCATCGGCCTCGAAATGGGTTCGGTGTATTCGTCGCTCGGCGCACGCCTCGACGTGGTCGAAATGCTCGACGGCCTGATGCAGGGCGCCGACCGCGACCTGGTGAAGGTCTGGCAGAAGATGAACGCGCCGCGTTTCGACAACATCATGTTGAAGACCAAGACCGTCGGCGCAGAAGCGACCAAGGACGGCATCAGGGTCACTTTCGAGGGCGAGAACGCGCCCAAGGAACCGCAGCTGTACGACTTGGTGCTCCAGGCCGTCGGCCGCAGCCCGAACGGCAAGAAGATCGGCGCCGAGAAAGCCGGCGTCACGGTCGGCGATCGCGGCTTCATCCCGGTCGACATCCAGATGCGCACCAACGTGCCGCACATCTTCGCCATCGGCGATATCGTCGGCCAGCCGATGCTGGCGCACAAGGCGGTGCATGAGGCGCACGTGGCGGCCGAAGTCATCGCCGGCGAGATCAAGGGCGACAAGGAACTGGCAAGCGCCGCGTTCAACGCCCGCGTGATCCCGAGTGTGGCGTACACCGATCCGGAAGTGGCCTGGGTCGGCCTGACCGAAGACCAGGCCAAGGCCGACGGCATCAAGGTGACCAAGGGCCTGTTCCCGTGGAACGCCTCGGGTCGCGCGATCGCCAACGGTCGCGACGAAGGCTTCACCAAGCTGCTGTTCGACGCCGAAACGCATCGCATCGTCGGCGGCGGCATCGTCGGCACGCATGCGGGCGACATGATCGGCGAGGTCGCGCTGGCGATCGAGATGGGCGCGGACGCGATCGACATCGGCAAGACGATCCATCCGCATCCGACGCTGGGCGAGAGCATCGGTCTGGCTGCGGAAGCGGCGCATGGGAGCTGTACGGATCTGCCGCCTGTGAAGCGCTGAGAGGGCGTTAACGATAGTCAACAAAAAACCCGCCGCGGCGGGTTTTTTGTTGGGCTCCCGGTTTCGAGAGCAGCGTGATCAGTCCAGCTTACTCGCCAGCCACCTGCCCACCATCATCCTGCACCCGACGCGCACCATCGAACCGCCGCTGCCAATAACTGCCGGTCATATCCTCCACGCGAACCTTCGCGCCCGGCTTTGGCGCGTGGATGAACTTGCCGTCGCCCACGTAGATGCCGACATGACTGAAAGCGCGGCGCATGGTGTTGAAGAAAACCAGGTCGCCTGGCTTGATGTCACCGCGATCGACCTTTTCGGTCGCCGCTGCCTGCTCTTCGGCGCGACGGGGCAGCAGGTGGCCGATGGTCTGGTTGTACATGGCGCGGACGAAGCCGCTGCAGTCGAAGCCGGTTTCTGCGGTGTTGCCACCGCGGCGGTAGGGGACGCCGAGGAAGCCGATGGCGGTAACGACGAGGTCGGAGGTGCGGTCGACGACGTCGCGGCTGACATGCTGAAGGTGGCTGACGATGCCCTTCTCGGCAAGCATCTTGTCCATCTCGTCCGATCTGTCGTTGGAAGGAGCCGCGTGGGCGGCTGAAGCCAGGAGGAGAACGGAGAGTAGGACAGTCAATCGCATGGCACGTAGGATATTGATGACGAAAGCGTGTGTCAACCTCAAATGCCGATTAAATCAAGTTCGTAACCCCTTGTTTTCGTTGAACTTTTTGAGTACGTATTCATTGGCTTACAAAGAAAGTATGCATATTGGGGATTTCCGAATCCGATTTGGAAGTAATGCGAAAGTTTGTTAAACCGTATTAACAAACTTGAATTGCAACGGAATGCGAACAGGCGTTTCAATGCAATTCACGGCCGATCAACTTTCAGCATCCCAGATGTGCATGAATCCTTCTCTCTTCAGCCTTTTCTGCCGCTACCGCCGTTTTGTGACCCCCGCGCTCGTGCTGACCGCCTCCTTTGCCGGGGCAACTAGCGCGTTCGCTCAACCCAAACCGGGTGTCAACGTGGTCGCTGCCGACCTCGAGAACCCCTGGGGTGTCGGATTCCTGCCGGAAGGCCGCTTTCTGGTGACCGAGCGGCCTGGGCGGTTGCGCATCGTCGCCGCGAACGGCACGGTTGGCGCGCCGGTGGCGGGTCTTCCGCGGATCGACGCCAGCGGGCAGGGCGGCTTGCTCGATGTGCAGGTCGACTCCGGTTTTGCCACTAACCGCACCATCTATTTCTGCTATTCCGAGCCCGATGCAAGCGGGTCCGCGAACAGCACCGCGCTCGCCAGCGCGCAACTGTCGGCCGATGACGGTCGCATCGAGGGCGTGAAGGTGATTTTCAGCCAGCGGCCGAAGGTGTCGAGCCGGTCCCACTTCGGCTGCCGCATCGTCGAAGCGCGCGACGGCACGCTGTTCATGACGCTCGGCGATCGTTTCAGTCGCAAGGACGATGCGCAGAAGCTGGACAACCACAACGGCAAGGTGATCCGGATTCGCAAGGACGGTTCGGTGCCGCCGGACAACCCGTTCGTCGGCAGGCCGGGTGCTTTGCCGGAAATCTGGAGCTACGGCCATCGCAACGGGCAGGG
>JAQGMX010000455.1 GCA_028292145.1 Variovorax sp. | reverse complement strand
GACATCGCAGCCGTGTTGACGACGATGTTCGAGTCGCCGGAATTCACCGCGTCGCTCGGCGGCAAGTTCCGCGATCCGGTGCATTACGCGATCGGCAGCGTGCGGCTGGCTTACGACGACCGCGTGGTGACCGACCTGAATCCGCTGATCGGCTGGATCGCGCGCATGGGCGAGCCGCTCTACGGCCACGAGACACCGGACGGTTATCCGCTCACGCAGGACGCCTGGGCCAGCGCCGGCCAGATGACGACGCGTTTCGAGATCGCGCGGGCCATCGGCACCGGCGGCGCGGTGCTGTTCCGCACCGAAGACAAGGCGCTGCTGGAGAAGCCGCCGTTCCCACCGCTGGCCGAGTCGAGCGCCGTGCGCGCGCGCATCCCCTCATTCGGTGCCAGCACGCGCGATGCGCTGGCTCAGGCGAAGACGCCGCAGGAATGGAACACGTTCCTGCTCGCCTCGCCGGAAAACATGCACCGCTGAGAGCGAAGGATTTGCCATGCAACGACGTGATCTTCTGAAACTGCTCGCCGCAGCGCCCGTCGCCGGTGCCGTCTCGGGCGTCGGCGCCCAGGTCGTGGCCGCGCCGGCCGCCGGGGGCGCCAAGCTGCTGGTCGTGTTCCTGCGCGGCGCCTACGACGCAGCCAACCTGCTGGTGCCGGTCGACAGCGACTTCTATTACGCATCGCGACAGAGCATCGCCGTGCCGCGGCCCGGCCAGCCCAACGGCGCGTTGGCGCTGGAGAGCGGCTGGGGACTGCATCCGGCACTGGCTACCAGCGTGATGCCGCTGTTTCAGAAAAAACAGGCCGCTTTCATCCCGTTCGCCGGCACGGACGACCTGAGCCGCAGCCATTTCGAGACGCAGGATTCGATCGAACTCGGCCAGACGCTCGACCGCAACCGCAATTACCGCTCCGGGTTCCTGAATCGCCTGGCCGGCGTGCTCGGCGCCGGCCCGCTGACCGACGTGTCGCCGATCGCCTTCACCGACCAGATGCCGATCGCTCTGCGCGGCGATGCAAGGGCGGCCAACATGGCGTTGGCTTCTGTCGGGCGCAGCGGCATCGACGCACGACAGACCGCCGTCATCGAAGCCATGTATCGCAACACCGCGTTGGCGCAGCCGGTCGCCGAGGGTTTTTCGGTGCGCGACGAAGTGCAGCGCGCAGTCAAAGCGGAGATGGACGCAGCCAGCCGCAACGCGATGACGCCCAAGGGCTTCGAACTCGTCGCGCGTCGCATGGCGCTGCTGATGCGCGATCGCTTCGACCTCGGCTTCGTCGACGTCGGCGGCTGGGACACGCACGTGGGGCAGGGCGCGGGCACCGGCTACCTTGCGAACCGGCTGGAAGAACTGGGTCGTGGCGTCGCAAGCTTCGCCGAGGCGATGGGCGACGACGCCTGGCGCGAAACGGTGGTCGTGGTCATCAGCGAATTCGGCCGCACCTTCCGCGAGAACGGCAATAAGGGCACCGATCACGGGCACGGCACCGTCTATTGGGTGCTCGGTGGCGGCCTGTCGGCGCAGGCGGGCGGGCGCGTGGTCGGCGAGCAGGTCGAGGTGTCGCAGAAGAACCTGTTCCAGAACCGTGACTATTCCGTGCTGAACGAATACCGCGCGGTGTTCGGCGGGCTGTTCTCGCGGATGTACGGGCTGTCGCCAGCGCAGCTGGACCGGGTGTTCGCTGGCGTGGCGCCGAAGGATCTGGCGCTGATCTGAGCGGTTCTGGTCAGGTTCGGTCCAGTCTCGCTGGGCACAATGGCGCGCCCGCCTCCCGACCGTCTTCCATACCGCTCCCCATGTTCGACAAACGCTACTACCCGCGCCTGGCCGTCGCATCCGGCGGCAACCGCTGGGACTGGGCTTTCTTGCCGCTGGTGCTGGCCGTGCTCTTCGCGCTGGCCTACGGCGGCTCGCAGATGGCGCGACCCTACGAACTGGGTCAGTCGCTGCCGATCAGCCTCGACCCGTGGTCGCTGCCGTATTACCTGCTGCGCACGACGCTGCGGATGTTCATCGCGCTCGGTGCTTCACTGCTTTTTGCCTGCATCTTCGCGGCCGTGGCGGCCAAGTACCGCGCGGCCGAGCGGGTGATGGTGCCGATGCTCGACATCCTGCAGTCGATCCCGATTCTGGGTTTCCTGTCGATCACCGTCACCGGCTTCATCGCACTGTTCCCGGGCAACCTGCTGGGCGTGGAATGCGCGGCCATCTTCGCGATCTTCACGTCGCAGGCCTGGAACATGGCGTTCAGCCTGTATCAGTCGCTGCGCACCGTGCCGGCCGAGCTGCGCGAGGCATCGGACGTGTTCCAGCTCTCCGGCTGGCAGCGCTTCTGGCGGCTGGAGATGCCGTTCGCGATGCCGGGGCTGCTCTGGAACATGATGATGTCGATGTCGGGCGGATGGTTCTTCGTCGTCGCGTCGGAAGCGATTTCGGTGTCGAACCAGAACATCAAGCTGCCGGGCGTCGGCTCGTACATCGCGATGGCGATCGAGGCGCGCGACCTGGGCGCGATCGGCTGGGCCATCGGCGGCATGCTGGTCGGCATCGTGCTGTACGACCAGCTCTTCTTCCGTCCGCTGATCGCCTGGGCCGACAAGTTCCGCTTCGAGGAAGGCAGCAGCGAAGACAC
>JAQGMX010000422.1 GCA_028292145.1 Variovorax sp. | reverse complement strand
GTTCGTGGCCGGGACCGGCGTGGTCTACGGCGCGAGCGTCCTGCTGTTCGTGATCGGCTGCGTTCTCGTCGTCGGGCTCAGGTATGTGCAGCCGGCGCGGGTCCGCGAACCGGTGACCATGGCGACGATCTTCGCCGGTGTCGATTTCATCTGGCGCCGGAAGCCTGTGCTCGGCGCGGTGTCGCTGGACCTTTTCGCGGTGCTGCTCGGCGGTGCCGTTGCGCTGTTGCCGATCTATGCCAAGGACATTCTTCACACCGGCGCTTGGGGCATGGGCCTGCTGCGCAGCGCGCCGGCGGTCGGGGCGCTGCTGACGTCCATCGTGCTGACGCGCCAGCCGATCGAGCGCCATGTCGGGCGCACGCTGCTGATCGCGGTGGCGCTGTTCGGGCTGTGCATGGTGGTCTTCGGCCTGTCGCAGAGTTTCCTGATCTCTCTGATCGCGCTGGCGGTTTCAGGCGGCGCGGACATGGTCAACGTCGTCATCCGCCAGACGCTGGTGCAGCTGGAGACGCCGGATGCGATGCGGGGCCGGGTGAGCGCGGTGAATTCGATCTTCATCGGCGCCAGCAACCAGCTCGGCGAATTCGAGTCCGGCGCGACGGCCGCGCTGCTCGGGCCGGTCGGTTCGGTGGTGCTGGGCGGCGTGGGGACGATCGCGGTGGCGGCGGCCTGGTTCAAGCTGTTCCCGTCGCTGGCGCAGCGGGACAGGATCGTGCCGGAAGCAAAAAGCGGTCCGGTCGCTTCTTAGTCGAACACCGAAAAAGCGCCCGGCGAATCCAAGGTGACATCGCCGAGCGCCTCCGCCACGCAAGGAAGGATCCAGCCTTCCGCTTTCTCTTCGGCGCTCAGGCCGGGCCAGTCGATGGTGTGGCGCACGGCACCGGTGCCGGCACCAGCGCTAACCAGACAGATGCAGGTGCGGCAGGTGCCGTTGCGGCACGAGCTCGGCAGTTCGATGCCGGCTGCTTCGGCTGCGCGAAGCAATGTCTGGCCGGACTCAGCCTCGAATTCGAAGCCGCCCGGCGTCACGCGGACTTTCACCGCGCCTGCTGCCGGCGTTGCTCGCGCAGCATGAACAGGTA
The DNA here is from genome assembly GCA_028292145.1 of Variovorax sp. Lineage (GTDB taxonomy): Bacteria > Pseudomonadota > Gammaproteobacteria > Burkholderiales > Burkholderiaceae_C > Variovorax. The sequence goes on along the minus strand of JAQGMX010000422.1, from coordinate 1,527 downwards.
CAGCCCCTCGACTTTCTCCCGTGCCCAGGGCGTCTTGCGCAGGAATTTGAGGCTCGACGCCACGCTTGGGTCGGTAGTAAAGCAGCGCACCGGAATGCGCTCGCCCAATCCGTCCCAGCCGTAGTTTTCGGCCAGCGCGGTGACGATGGTCTCGAGCGTGAGGCCGTGCAGCGGATTGCGCGGCTGCCCTCCGGCTTCGGTCGTCACCATCGGCTTACTTGTTCTTCAGCTTGCCGCGCGGGATTACTGCCGTGGTGACGGTGCGGATCGGCTCACCCGCGACCGCCGGCGGCTTCGGCGGCGAGGTGTCCTTGCGGGGTTTCTTGGATTCCTTGTTGGTGCGTTGTTGACCTTTGGCCATGATTTTTCTCCGGATAGATGCGATGCAATGAACGGTAACGGCCAGTTTAGCGGCGCAGCGACAATAGCCGGTTCACTGAACGAACCAAGCCTCTCTTTCCTGACATGTCCAACTACGAAGTCCGCCCCGCCGAAATGCGCGATGCCAGAGCCATCGCCGAAGTCCATGCCGCCTCCGCTGCGGTCGCCTACGCGGACGTCCTCCCCGAAGATCAGTTGCGCGCCCTGGCGCCGGCCACGCGCGAAGCCAAGTGGCGCGACGCCATCGAATTCAGCGAACCGCAGGTCCAGGTGGCCGTGCTCGACGACAAGATCGTCGGTTTCGTCGGGTTCGATCGCTCGCGCGATCCCAAGACGCCGTCGACCACCGGCGAGATCTGGTCGCTCTATGTGCTGCCCGAACACTGGGACAAGGGTGTCGGCGTCGCGCTCTGGGACGCCGCCCGCGAGGGCCTGGACGAAGAAGGCTGCACCAACGTCACGATGTGGATTCCGCTGCGCAACGAGCGCGCGCTCCGCTTCGCAGAACTCGCCGGCTTCAAGCGCGACATGAAGACGGCCAAGACCACCTCGATCGGGACCGCGAGGATCGAAGAAGTCCGACTCAAGCGCACCGTCGCTTGAGTTAGAAGGAAGAGATATGGCCTCCAGTCTTTTCCTTCTCCTCGATGACATCGCGACCGTGCTCGACGATGTCGCTGTTCTTTCCAAAGTCGCCGTCAAGAAGACCGCCGGCGTTCTGGGCGACGATCTCGCGCTCAACGCCCAGCAGGTCTCGGGCGTGCGTGCCGACCGCGAGCTGCCCGTCGTCTGGGCCGTCTGCAAGGGTTCCTTCATCAACAAGGCGATCCTGGTGCCGGCGGCATTGCTCATCGGCAGCTTCGCTTCCTGGGCAATCACGCCGCTGCTGATGGTTGGCGGTGCTTTTCTCTGCTTCGAGGGCGTCGAGAAGCTCGCGCACAAGTTCCTGCACAAGGACGAGCACGAGGCCAAGAAGGAGCAGCACGTCGCGGCGATCGCCAACGGGGCGGTCGATGTCGTCGCAGCGGAAAAGGAAAAAGTCAAAGGCGCGATCCGCACCGACTTCATCCTGTCGGCCGAAATCATCGTGATCACGCTGGGAACGGTCGCCGGACAGCCCTTCGGCACGCAGGTTGCCGTGCTTGC
>JAQGMX010000414.1 GCA_028292145.1 Variovorax sp. | reverse complement strand
GGCCCAGGGGCTCGGGAAGATGAATTCGGCGATCTGGAACCCAGAGCACACCAGCTGCCACAGCAGCAGCATGGTGGTGCCCGCGATCAGGGGCGCCCAGCGCTCGGCCCTGCGACGTTGCGCGGCGTTCATTGCGCCACCTCCGCGCCTTGCTTCCTGATCGCGCCGATGTGCCCGCGCAGTTCATGGACGATGTCGCTGAACTCCTTGCTGTAGGTGACCTCCAGCTCGCGTGGGCGCGGCAGCTCGATCTCCTTGCGGACCATGAAGCGGCCGGGGCTCTTGCTCATGACGTAGATGGTGTCGGCCAGGAAGACCGACTCGCGCAGGTCGTGCGTGACCAGGATGACGTTGAAGCGCTGCTCGGTCCACAGGTCGCGCAGGATGCACCACAGCTCCTCGCGCGTGAACGCGTCGAGGGCGCCGAAGGGCTCGTCCAGCAGCAGCATCTTGGGCTCGTGGATCAGGGCGCGGCAGATGCTGGCGCGCTGCTGCATGCCGCCCGAAAGCTGCCACGGGAACTTGTCCTCGTAGCCGCCGAGGCCGACCTTCTGCAGCAGCTTGCGCGCGCGCTCGACGTATTCCTTGCGCTTGGCCTTGAAGCTCGAACGATAGGGCTCGACGATTTCTAGCGGCAGCAGCACGTTGTCGACCGTGGTGCGCCAGGGCAACAGCGACGGCGCCTGGAACGCCATGCCCGAGATCTTCAGCGGCCCGGTCACAGGTTGGCCGTCGATGCGGATCTTGCCCATCGACGGCATCTTGATTCCGTTCGTGAGCTTCATGAAGGTCGACTAGCCGCAGCCCGACGGCCCGACGATGGCGATGAACTCGCCGCGCTTGACCTTGAGGTCGATCGCCTCGACCGCGAAGTGGTTCTCGCGCAGCAACTGCTCGTTGTAGGCGAGCCAGACATCCTGGAAGTCGACGAAGTTCGCTGCTTCGTTGCTGCTGACCGCCGTGTTCGGTGCGCCCGCCATCACTTCTTCAGGATCGCAAGTTCGGCTGCGGGCGGCAGCATCGCGCTCGTCCATACCGCATCGGGGTTCACGCGTGACTTGGTCGCGAAGGCGTCGGACACCTGCGAAGCCATCAGCGCCAGCCGGCCGGCGTTGACCGTGCCGAAGCCTTCGGCGCGCGCGTCGGCGCTGTTGACGACCGTGTCGATCGCGAGCTGCAGCCGGCGCGTTTCGAGCTTCGAATCGACGATGCCGTCGCGCGCCTTGACCGACTCGATGGCGACGGCCGGACTGGCGATCACTTCCTTCGCACCCTTGGTGAAAGCCGAGAGGAACGCCTTCACCGCCGCCGGGTTCTCCTTGATGATTTTGGGCGACGCGATGATCACGTTGCCGTAGAGCTTCACGCCGTAGTCGGGATACGGGAGCACGACCACGTCGGCCGCCTTGACGCCGCGTGCTTCCAGGTTGAGCAGCGACGTGAAAGTGAAGCCGGTGATCGCGTCGATGTCGCCGCGGATCAGCATCGTCTCGCGCAACGCCGGGTCCATCGCCGTCCAGTTCACCGCGCCGATGTTGTTGGCCTTCGCGAAGATAGGGAAGGCGCGACGGCCGGCGTCGAACACCGGCGCGCCGAGCTTCTTGCCGGCCAGGTCGGCGGGCTTGGCGATGCCACTCTTCTTCAACGCCATCACCGATGCCGGCGTGTTGTTGTAGACCATCATCACTGCGACCGGCTTGTTCGGCGCGTCGGGATTGTTGGCATGGAATTCCATCAGCGCGGCCAGGTCGGCAAAGCCCATGTCGTAGGCGCCCGAAGCCACCCGCGTGACCGTTCCACCCGAGCCGTTGCCGGCGTCGATCGTCACGTCGAGCCCAGCGGCCTTGAAGTAGCCCTTGGCGGCAGGGTGCAGAAACAGCGCGGAAGGGCCTTCGAAGCGCCAGTCCAGCTGGAACTTGATCGGCGTCTGCGCTTGCGCTGCGGTGATGAGGCCGAAGTTGAGGGCAGAAGCGGCGAAGAAGGACTGGAGGAGGAGGCGCTTGTTCATAGATGACTCATTGAAGGGATGCTTTGGCGAAGCAATATTGGTGCCTGTATTCGCAAAAGGCCCTCGATGACTAGAGAGTATTCTGAATAGCGATCGCTTCTATGAATTTGCGATAGGCAATCAATTCGCGATCGGAATTTTTCGAAAGAGGTGTGCAGTATCTGGTCGTAAATGAGGTTTTTTCATCTCCTCCCGCAATCTCTATGCAATTCAATTTTAATGAAAATGAGGCGGCATGTTTGAAATTCTGTTTAGGAAGTGATATTGCGTATACTAGCGAATTGGATTCGAGAAATTTAGAATTAGGAAGCAATCTTCTCAATGGATTGATGAAGATTGGTGTAACGCTGTAGTTGGCATCATCGATAAAATCCATCGGGAGATAAAAATCCCCGTTTGATGCTGTAATGTCGATGCCCTCGCGGATGAGGTTGTCGAATCCTTGGTTTGTTGCTTTGTAATACGCAAGATCAAAATATTTTTTGTTGTTCTCTATCGAGAATCGACATTGGTCTGTAGATGATATTTTAAATTTCGATTGTCTTGGAATCTTCAATGTGCAAGCTTCGGAGTTGCATGGCATAAGGACTGCAGCAAAAAAAATGATAAACGGTAATGACTGGCCGAGTCGAATCATTTTATTTTTTAGATGGTGAATCATTTAAGAATTAAAATTGCCGCAACATGTTCAAGGTCTCGTTGGTAAGGTTGGCTGTCTTATTGTCTTTGATTGCATCTAAAAATCCAACTTTACTTTCGCCGCAAACAGCCCTATCACCCTTTACGAGGCAATATGCTAGCGTCCGTTGGCGGGATTGATCTTCGCCGTATGTGTTGTCATATGTAACGGCCCAACCCTCGGCATTTTTTGCTTTCAATTCATAAAATTTCAGGGCGCCGAGTTGAATTAGTTCTGCGGTGGCCTCGTTCTCGCTCAATACCCACTTGCCCATTTTTCTTACGGCCCATCCATTTGCAACATAGTCATCGCTTGTTTTATTGCACTGCAGGCTGATGCCCCATCGATAGGCACCGGTCGGTAATCCAACTATGCCGATTCCGCCTGTTCCTGGATGTTCCTCTGATTCGTAATGTGCTCCAAGTTCTGCTCGATTCGGCAGTCTCAGGCGGAGTCCGCATCCATGAGCAAGATTTGTAATTTTTTTTTTTTACTTCCAGTTTCGGAAAGGAAGATGTTGTTCGGCGTGTCTTCTGTTGAGCGTTCAACGTCCCGCAACCGAGAAAAATAGAGAGGTAGATAAAGCGTTTCATGGTCTGGTCCTGCATTTACTCGGGACGAAGAGAAATTATTTTCCATTCGCATCAGGAAACTGCATTTTGGTGAACATGTTCAACGCCATTCCATACGCGCAGCATCTCGAGTCGAATCCGTTAATTCTCCGGCATTACCGCTCAATCGTATTTCAGCTGGGAACAGACTATTTTCTTCGGCTTCCTGTTCCATTCCGACCTGGTGCAAACAGTTGGGTCATACTCGCCTTTTGAGTTGATTTTGTAAGTGACCGCTGTTGTTTTAAATCCTGGAGGCGGAGTGTCGGTTGTTCGAATGAATGGTGGCATGAGGGTTTTGCTTGGACCGTAATCGACTGAGCTGGCAAGTGGCACGAGAAGAATGGCGCAAGCATCTATATTTGGACGGACGCGAAAAAGTACTCGTGTGAAATTCGTGCCTGTGGTGACGTCGGCAATCCAGTGGAACTGAACGTCATCGGAGTGTTTCGACGGTGGCTTCAGTTTGAATGGATATGTGATCAAATTTTTGTCTTCTAAGAATTTTTCGCCGTAGGAATATAAGAGATATTCGTTGGTCGATTTGTAGCATTGACCCACGGGTGAGTCTGACCAAATGTTTTCGGCGGACATGGTAGCCGTGGTTGCGCTAAAAGAAACAAGAAAAAATAAAAAAAGTCGATTATGGAATTTGTTTTTCATAATTAACTGTTGTTGTTTCCGAAAAATTGACGGCCGTTGGTGGGAAGGTTTGACACAGTGGAATCTTCGCACTGGGTTTCAAAGGGGGGTACAAAAATTTCACGATATTAACGATTGGTCGCTCGTCGAATAGAACATTTGCAATAAATTTGGCTGCTTGCTGGCGGCTGTCGTGGCCATGGCCCCCGCCGTTGATAAGCCAACATGCAAATGCGACCGTTAAAGGGTTGTATTCCAGATCGCAAACTCTATTTATATTTGATGTACCTCTAAAATGTTTGCCAATCCAGTAAAACCCGCTTGCTTCTGCCGAATGCGATAAGTCGTTCGCAACGATATCGGGATCAAATTTCGGCGACCATTTGAAACTTTTTCCACCTGCATCCGCATGCATTGATGTCGCATTTATGCGGCTGTCGAAGTAAACTGGATTTTTCTGATCTGCCAGACATCTGAATTTTCCGTATGCTAAATAGTTCTCGGGCCAAGTAAGCTGGTTATATCCACGCCCATAAAACGCAGCATATGGTTTTCTTGCCCCACTTCCGATTTCCTTCATATCTTTAAAAATTCCCGTCTCAGTGTAAATCTGCGAAAGAGCATGAGAATGGCGTTTTCGGGATGAACCGGTGTACTTTCTGAAATAGACGTTTAGATATGGCAAATGCGTTCTGGCGCGCGCGAATGCCGTTTGCCAACTTATATTTTGTTCCGTGATGCTGTTTTTCGGAATGCACTGCACAAGCTCTTCTGCCGAGAACCACCCGCACCTTCGCATCACCCCAATGAACTCCACCGGATGAAACCGCCAATTCGCCTTCTTCAATTCGTCAGGCAGGTCCGTAAAGGTGGTCGCCTCGCAATGCCGCATGAATCGGTCCCAATTCCCCTGGTCGCCCATCCCGAAATCTTCCTTCGGATCCCTGATCCAGCTGTAGCGCTTCGCAACCGTTGCCCGATCCCATTCCGTCGGAAATCGGCAGATCACCCTGCGCAACTTCTCGCGCACGAAATCCTTGGCAATCCGCTTGCACAGCGCCGCGCGCGTCATCCGCGTCTCGTTCTCCGGATCGCGACCCCGTATTAACCGCTTCAGTTCGACCGAGTCACAGCGTTGGTCCTCCGGGTTCGGGTCGTCGCCGAAACAGTTCCAGCCCATCACCGGCAAGAAGTCGGCTTCGCTGAACTTGAAAGTGCCGGCTGCGTTCAGGTCGGCCCAGACGTTGCCTTTCGCGGTGGGAATTTGTCGCCAGTGGGCCGCGTCCGCAGGCAAGGGGTCGGGCCCCAGGTTGCGACCGAATCGCAGCATTTCGTACCAGCCGCTCGGGCTGCTGGGCAGCGAGCCGCCTTTGGACAAATAAGCCGCGTGGCGATCGCCTGCGAGTTTGTACATGTCGTACTCGAAATCGGCCACCTCTAACTGGACAGCTGGCGGCGTGCCGATGGGTTTGCCCAGCGCATCGCGGCTGGAGATGTACGACCTTCCTTTGTCATAGCGAATCTCCACCCACTGTTCGGCGCCCAGCGGTTGCGCACCGGTCGCTCTCCGAACCGGGTCGGTCGGCTCGGTTGCATGCGTGGGTGTGGTGTCGGGTAAAAGGATGAAGACGCTGCCGAACACCGCGTCGGTCCGCCCATCGGCCTTGGGCATAGCGAACTTCTCGTCTTCTTCCCAGCGCACAGCTCGCCCGATGATCTTTTCCAGGTTGGCCTCGTCGCAGCAGATCTCGAAATGCAGGCGACCCTCCACGCCCATGATCTGCCCGGGCTCGCCGATAGCGTCTTTTCGGTAGATGCGGTCGCCGACTTTCCAAGGCATGGCCTTGCTTTTTGCGTCGGGCTGCGCATCAGCAATGGTCCGCAAGTGCATCGACAGGCTGAAGTAGGTGATCCGTGTCGGCACGCCACCGGACGCGCCGATGTCGGTGGTGTGCCGGATCGCGACGCAGCCGTTGTCGGTCCATCCGAAGCGGTTCTGCGCCTGCGGCGGATAGTTCTGCGGATGGGCTGAATCGTTGTTGGCCGGAACAGGCGGCGCGACGAACACGACAGTGCCGTCGGCGATCGCACGAACGAGCAGGTGCTGCCCGTCTTCGTGAGGTGCCGTGCAGTGGACACCGTTGTGCCACTGCATATAGGAGCTGACCGGAAACGATCCTTCCGGCGCGTAGGTGCCGGCTGCGCAGTCGATGGGCACGGGCATGGCCCGGGCGATCCACTCGATATCGCTTTCGCCGGCGCGCGCAGCCGGCAAAAAAGGTGGGCTGATAAGCATGTCGCAACTCCCTGACAGCCTTCGGACGAGGCTTGATGGGGCGCGATTATGGGACGGTCAGGATTCGATGTTGACCGCCCCATGCATACTTTTGACTACATAGAATTCAGCGCTGTTTACTTCTTGATAGTCGCCTGCGCCACAGCCATCGCCGTCATGTTCAGCACGCGCCGTACTGTCGCCGACGGCGTCAGGATGTGCGCGACCTTGGCTGCGCCCAGCAGGATCGGGCCGACCGTCACGCCATTGCCGCCGGTCATCTTCAGCACGTTGAACAGAATGTTCGCCGCGTCGAGGTTCGGGCAGATCAGCAGGTTGGCTGCGCCGGTTAGGGTGGTTTCGGGCAGGGCCTGGTGGCGCAGGTCTTCGGACAGTGCTACGTCGCCATGCATTTCGCCGTCGCATTCGATGTCGGGCGCCATCTTTGCGAACAGGTCGCGCGCGAGGCGCATCTTGCGGGCCGATGCGCGGTCGGACGAGCCGAAATTCGAGTGCGACAGGAAGGCGACCTTGGGCGGCAGGCCGAAGCGGCGTACTTCTTCTGCGGCCATCACGGCGATGTGGGCCAGTGTCTCGGCGCTCGGGTCTTCATGGACGTTGGTATCGGCGATGAAGAGCGTGTGCTTCTCGAGCGTCAGCGCGTTCAGCGTCGCGAAACCCGGCGTGCCGCGTTGGGTGCCGAGCAGCTGGCCCAGGATCTTCAGGTGGCTGTCGAAGCGGCCGACCAGTCCGCAGAGCATCGCATCGGCATCGCCCAGGCTGACCATGAGCGCGGCGATGCTGGTGTTGGAGCGCCGCACCATCGCCTTCGAGCCCTCGGGTGAGATGCCGCGACGACCCATGATGCGGTGATACGCCTCCCAGTACTGGCGGAAGCGGGTGTCGTTTTCCGGGTCGACGATGTCCACGTCTTCGCCGATGCGCAGCCGCAGGCCGGCTTTCTTGATGCGCATCTCGATGATGGCGGGGCGTCCGATCAGGATCGGGCGGGCCAGGCCTTCGTCGACGGCCAGTTGGGCCGCACGCAGCACACGGTCGTCCTCGCCCTCGGCATAGGCGACGCGCTTGGCAGTCGCGACCTTGGCCGCGGCAAAGACCGGCTGCATGAACATGCCGGTCTGGTAGACGAAGCGGGTGAGTTGCTGGCGATAGGCTTCCAGGTCCTCGATCGGCCGCGCAGCGACGCCCGATTCGGCCGCTGCCTTGGCAACGGCCGGCGCGATGCGCAGGATCAGCCGCGAATCGAACGGCTTCGGGATCAGGTAATCGGGGCCGAAGGAGAGCTCTTCGCCCTCGTAGGCGGTCGCGACTTCCTCGCTGATGTCGGCCTTGGTCAGCGCCGCGATCTCGTGCACGCAGGCGAGCTTCATTTCCTCGGTGATCTTGCTGGCGCCGCAATCGAGTGCGCCACGGAAGATGTACGGGAAGCACAGCACGTTGTTGACCTGGTTCGGATAGTCCGAGCGGCCGGTCGCAATGATGCAGTCGGGCCGCACGGCCTTCGCCAGTTCGGGGCGGATTTCCGGCTCCGGGTTGGCCAGCGCAAGGATGATGGGCTGCGTGCCCATGGTCTTGACCATGTCGGCCGTCAGCACGCCGGGTGCCGAGCAGCCGAGGAACACGTCGGCGCCGTCGACCACATCGGCCAGCGTACGTGCGCCGCTGTCCTTCTGCGCAAAGCGCGCCTTCGATTCGTCGAAGCCGCCAGCGCGACCCTGGTAGATCAGGCCCTTCGAGTCGACCGCGAAGATGTTCGCGTGCTTCGCACCCAGGCCGACCATCACGTCGAGGCAGGCCAGCGCCGCCGCACCGGCGCCCGAGACGGCGATCTTCACGTCCTCGATCTTCTTGCCGACCAGTTCGAGCCCGTTGATGAGCGCGGCGGCCGAGATGATGGCGGTGCCGTGCTGGTCGTCGTGGAACACCGGGATGTTCATGCGCTCGCGCAGCTTCTTCTCGATGTAGAAGCATTCCGGCGCCTTGATGTCCTCGAGGTTGATGCCGCCCAGCGTGGGCTCCAGCGCCGCGATGATCTCGACCAGCTTGTCTGGGTCGTTCTCGGCCAGCTCGATGTCGAACACGTCGATGCCGGCGAATTTCTTGAAGAGGCAACCCTTGCCTTCCATCACCGGCTTGCTGGCCAGCGGGCCGATGTTGCCCAGGCCCAGCACGGCCGTGCCGTTCGTGATCACGCCGACGAGATTGCCACGCGATGTGTATTCGGCGGCCAGCGACGGATCGCGCTCGATGTCCAGGCATGGATAGGCGACACCGGGGGAATAGGCCAGCGAGAGATCGCGCTGGTTTAGCAGTGGCTTGGTCGGCGTGATGGAGATCTTGCCGCGCACCGGGCTGCGGTGGTAGTCGCGTGCGGCATCGCGCAGGGCTTCTTCTGCGGGGGATAGGGTCGGGTCGGCCATCAGGATCTCCGTGTTATTGGCGTCGGGGGCGCAAAGGCTAACGCAAAGCGCCGCCGCCGGCCTGGGTGAAAGTACGCAGCAGGCCCGAACTCAGGCGTCGGTCGGCGCTTTCGGATCGCCGGGTTCGTCGGACGCGACGAACAGGCTCCAGACGGCCATGAACAGCGCGGCGATCACCGGGCCGATCACGAACCCGTTGATGCCGAACAGCGCCATGCCGCCGATGGTCGACATCAGCACGATGTAGTCGGGCATCTGCGTGTCCTTGCCGACCAGCAGCGGACGCAGAATGTTGTCGACCAGCCCGATCACGAACACGCCGACGAAGATCAACACCGCGCCTTGCCAGATGTGACCGGTGGCCAGGAAGTACAGCGCCACGGGCCCCCAGATCAGCGCAGCGCCCACCGCCGGCAGCAGCGACAGGAACGCCATCAGCGTCGCCCACAGCAACGCGCCCTGCACGCCGAGGAACCAGAACGCGAGGCCGCCGATGGTGCCCTGCGCCACGGCCACCGCGACGTTGCCCTTGATGGTCGCGCGAATGACGGTGGTGAACTTGTTGAGCAGGAAGTGCGTGTGCGGTTTGGCAAGCGGCAAGGCGTTTCGGATCATGGCCGACAGCGCCGCGCCGTCGCGCAGCAGGAAGAAGAGCAGATACAGCATCACGAAGAAGCTGACCAGGAAGTCGAAGGTGTTCTGGCCGATGGTGAGCGCCTGCGCTGCGACGGCTTGGCTGCCTTGGGCGGCGCCCTCGGCGATCCTGTTCTGCAAGGACGACATGTCGCCGATGTTGAAGCGCTCCAGCAGGTTGATGACCGGACCCGGAAGCGCATCCAGGATCTGCTGGAAATACCCTGCAAAGTTGATTTCGCCCGAGCGGATGCTCTGCGACACCAGCACGATCTCCTGAACCAGCGAAGCCGCGATCAGGCTCAGCGGAAGGATGACGATGAACAGCGCGATGGCCAGCGTCGCGATCGCGGCCCAGGTCGACTTGCCCTTCATCTTCTTGCGCAACCACTTGTAGATCGGCGTAAAGATGATGGCGAAAGCCACGCCCCACATCACGGCGCCGAAGAAGGGCATCAGGATCCAGATGAAGCCGGCCGTGACGGCCGCGAGGAGGGCGAGGAACACGCCGCGCTGGAGTTGAGGTGAATTCATGGTCGCTGGAATGTAGCCGAGCGTCTTCGGCTTTTATGTCGGTGGACGTGCCGGCAGCGCAGCCGGCCGTCTTCAGTGCGCATCTGCTTGGCGTGCCGCCGCGATGACCGCGCCTTCGTCATGCTTCGCACCGTTCAGGAAAAGGTTCAGTCCGACCGCAGCGAGCGAAGTCAGCAGGATGCCGGATTCGATCAGCGAATGCAGGCCGTGCGGCATCCATTGCTTGAAGTTGGGCGCGATCAGCGGAATCATGCCGAAGCCGATCGATACGGCGACGATCATCGCGTTATGGCGGTTGCCCTTGAAATCCACGCCTGAGAGGATGCGGATGCCGGTGGCCGTGACCATGCCGAACATCACAAGCCCCGCGCCGCCGAGCACCACCGTCGGCAGCGACTCGACCAGCGCCGCCATCTTCGGCAGCAGGCCGAGCACCACCAGGATCACGCCGCCGGCCACGCAGACGAAGCGGCTGCGCACGCCCGTGACCGCCACCAGCCCGACGTTCTGCGAAAAGCTGGTGTAGGGGAAGGTGTTGAAGATGCCGCCGATCAGCGTGCCCAGCCCGTCGGTCCGCAGGCCGCGGGCCAGGTCCTTCTGGCCGATCTTGCGATCGGTCATTTCCCCTAGCGCGAGGAACATGCCGGTCGATTCGATCATCACGACGATCATCACCAGCGTCATGGTCAGGATCAGGAACGGATCGAACTGGGGCATGCCGAAATGAAAGGGCAGCACGACGTCGAACCATGCCGCCTTGCCGACCTTCTCGAAGGTCATGATGCCCAGCGCCGCAGCCACCGCGCCGCCGATGACGATGCCCAGCAGCACCGAGATGTTGGCGATGAAGCCCTTGGCGAACTTCACGATCAGCAGGATCGAAACCAGCACCAGCGCCGAGATCCCGACGCCGGTGAGTTCGGCGTACTTCGGATTCGGCACCGTCGGCACGATCGCGAAGCCTTTCGGCACCGGCGGCATCGACGAGCCCGGCGCGGTCGCGTCGGCCAGCCATTTGGCATAGGCCGGATCGACCACACTGGGCGCGGTCGGGCCGAAAGGGTTGCCGAAGATCCAGTTGATGCCCACGCGCATCAGGCTGATGCCGATGACCGCGATGATCGTGCCGGTCACGACCGGCGGAAAGAACCTCAGCATCCGGCTGATGGCCGGCGCGATCAGTATCGAGACGATCCCCGCGCCGATGATGGAGCCGAACAGCAGCTGCGCCCCCGCCGCGCCGGGGTTCGCGTTGGCGATGGCGACCATCGGCGCGACCGAGGCGAAGGTCACGCCCATCATCACCGGCAGGCGGATGCCGAACCACTGCGTCGCGCCGAGCGACTGGATCAGCGTCGCGATGCCGCAGCAGAAGAGGTCGGCGGAAATGAGCAGCGCGACCTCGTCGGGGCTGAGCTTGAGCGCCCGGCCAACGATGAGCGGCACCGCGACGGCGCCTGCATACATCACCAGCACATGCTGCAGCCCGAGGGCGCCGAGCTTGACGGCGGGCAGTTTCTGGTCCACCGGGTGAGTGGAGAGTGAAGGCGATCCAGCAGGGGTCATCGGTAGCTCCTTAATAAAAGCAATGCAAAAACAGTGCCGCATTTCGTCGCCGTTTGGGAATTTTCCGAATCCGACGCGATGCCCTCTTACCTAGGATGCGTTCATCTAACGAACGCGTTTTGCCAGACGCATTTGTCCGGATAAGTTTCGCAAACCCATCGACATGCAGGCCATTTCGGCCTTAAAGATATGACCCATTCAATTTCCCAAACATTGGCGGTAAACAGAAGCGCGGCCAACTTTTCTTCGGCAAACCCGGTTCTCGATGCAGGCGGCTTTGTCAGAAAAGGTTCCAGCTCCTCCGCAGAAACCTTGGTCGCGAAACCCGTCAAGAACGACGCAGTGCGATACACACAACTCCAGCGCCGCGAAAACCCCGTCGCTATCAGTCGTATCCCGCGCAATTTCGGGGTCGAGCCGCAGGCGGCTACGGCGCTCAGGGCCAATAGCCGGAACCTGATCGCGTCCATGGCGAATTCCCCGAATCCCGCAGCACGGCAAAACGGAATTCCCTTTTTCACGCATCGTGGCGAACCGGGTGTCGTGCGGCATGACGGTCGCGGCGGCGTCGATATCGTCGTCAATGGAAAACAGGTATTTGCATGTTTCAACGACATTCATTATTCCGGCGACGTTCACGTGATGATGGCGGGCCCGGACGGCGGGATGTGCGCAGGACGGCTTCTGCCGCCTGAATACCTTGCCGAAGGGAATTCGCTTGTCGCCAGCGCTCTGGCAACTGCTCAAGGCGGCAATGTGGCACGACTGGCGAATTACTGGGGCAATCGTTAACCGACCAATCTGCGCGCCGCGTCAACTCAGGAGATCGGTCAACGTTCGTGCGATCACCTTGGTCGCGCGGCGCAGGTCTTCCAGCACCACGCGCTCGTCGCTGCGCTTGGCATGCGATTCGAGCACCGTACGCGGGCCGGCGCCGTAGATCACGCCGGGAATGCCGGCCTCGCCGTAAAGCCTGACGTCGGTGTAGAGCGGCGTGCCCATCGCCGGAATCGGCTCGCCAAAGACCGCAGCGCCGTGCTTCTGGATCGCGTCGACCAACGGCTTGTTGCCGGGCAGCGGACGCATCGAATTGGCCAGCAAGAGCCGCTTGATGTCGACCGATATGCCGGGGCTCTGCGCGGCCGCATCGGCGATGACCTTGCGGATCGTTGCTTCGACCTCGACCGGGTTCTCTTCCGGGATCATCCGGCGGTCGAGCTTGAAGACGACTTTGCCGGGCACGACGTTGGTGTTGGTGCCGCCCTCGATGCGCCCCACGTTCACGTAGGGATGCGTGATGCCCTCGACCTCTGAGGTGACGTTCTTGTAGATCGCGTTCTGCGCATACAACGCGTTCAGGATGCCGACCGCGCCCTGCAGTGCGTCGACGCCGGTCGACGGGATCGCCGCGTGTGCCATCTTGCCGTTCACCGTCACTTCCATCTGCAGGCAACCGTTGTGCGCGGTGACGACTTCGTAGCTGAAGCCGGCCGCGATCATCAGATCGGGCTTTGTCAGGCCGTTCTTCAGCAGCCAGCCCGGGCCGAGCAGTCCGCCGAACTCCTCGTCGTAGGTGAAGTGCAGTTCGATCGCGCCCTTCGACGGCTTCGCTACCGCTTCGAGCGCGCGCACGGCGAAGGTGAAGCTCGCGAAGTCGCTCTTGCTGACCGCAGTGGCGCGGCCGAACAGGCTGCCGTCGACGATTTCGCCGCCGTACGGGTCGTGCGTCCAACCGTCGCCGGGCGGCACCACGTCGCCATGCGCGTTGAGGGCGACGGTCAGGCCATCTTTACCGTCCTTGCCGTAACGGCGCCGCACGATCAGGTTGGTCAGCGATTCGAGACCGTAGTCCTTCACTTCGTCGGCAGGAACGGTGTGCTTCTCGGCGTCTAAGCCGAAACCGGCCAGAAGCTCTGCGGTGCGCTCTGCATGCGGGGCGTTGTTGCCGGGCGGCGTGTCGGTCGGCACGCGGACCAGTGCCTGCAGGAAGCGCACTTCCTCGTCGAAGTGGGCGTCGATCCAGGCGTCGAGCGGTGTGTAGTCGGTCATGGGATGCAGATCAGGAAGTAGGGTTGGCGGCCAGGTCGTCGAGCAGCAGCGAGAACGCTTCGACGGCCAGCTGGATGTCGTCGCTGGTGCTCGATTCGAGCGGGTTGTGGCTGATGCCGGAATTCAGGCCGCGCACGAAAAGCATCGCCTGCGGCATCACCTCGTGCAGCTTCATGGCGTCGTGGCCGGCGCCGCTCGGCATGCGGAAGACCGGCAGGCCGAGCGTCTCGACCGCGCGTTCCCAGCGCCGCTGCCATTCGGGCGCGCTTGGTGCGGCGGACGCGCGCATTGCTTCCTCGATGGTGTGCTGCACGCCGCGCCGCGTGCAGATGTCATGCAGCGCCAGCAGCACGTCGGCCACGACCGCATCGCGCTGCGCGTTGTTGGGCGCACGGATGTCGAGGCTGAACTTGCAGCGCCCCGGCACCACGTTGATGGAGCCGTTGGGCACCTCGAGCATGCCGACGGTGGCGACCGAATCGCCGTCCTGCGACGCGCGCTTCTCGGCGAACAGGATGAGTTCCGCGACTGCCGCCGCCGCATCGTGCCGGCGGCCCATCGGCGTGGTGCCGGCATGGCAGGCGGTGCCTGTGATTTTGCCGACGAAGCGAACGCCGCCGTTGATCGACGTCACCACGCCGAGCGGCAGATCGAGTTCGTTGAGCACCGGACCCTGTTCGATGTGCACCTCGACGAAGCCGAGGTAGCGGGCCGGGTCGCGCTGGATGGCGGGTATTTCTTCGATGGGCAGGCCGGCTTGTTGCATGGCCTGGCGCATCGAAATGCCGTCGGCATCCAGCTGCTCGAGCCAGGCCGGATTGAAGTGGCCGATGAGCGCGCCGGAGCCGAGGAAGGTGGCCTTGTAGCGCTGGCCTTCTTCTTCGGCGAAGCCGACGACTTCGATCGCGAACGGAAGGCGGCGGCCCTGTCGGGACAGTTCGCGCACGCAGGCCATCGGCACGAAGATGCCGAGCCGGCCGTCGTACTTGCCGC
>JAQGMX010000449.1 GCA_028292145.1 Variovorax sp. | reverse complement strand
CGTCCATTCCGGTCGCCTGCAGGTGACCGTTGGGCAACGGGCAGATCCAGACTTCGGTGTAGGCCGGAGGAATCGCCAGGCTGCGAATGCGGGAAATCTCGTCGGCGTCGCGCAGCCAGCGGCCCTGGGCATCCTTGTAGCGGAATCCGTCGCCCTGCTTGTAGCGGCGCAGCCCCGGCATCTCCGGGTTGACGTAAACGAGGCCGTTGGCGAGTTTGGCAGGCCGAAAGGAAACCGCTGCGCGGCTGGCGGCTGCAGGTGTGATCGAAAGACTGGCACTGGGCATGACACAGAACATGTGCCGCGGACACGCGAACCGTCTGTAGGAGAGGCTCAGCGTCCGACGGCGTCCAGGTGGCGCACGACGTTGTAGTCGAACGGCGTCCAGTGTCCCATCGTCAGGCCGGCGTCGCGGAGGCCACGCCCGGTCCAGGTGTTGCACGTTTCGAACGGACCGTAGCTGCCGGTCGCCTCATAGAACGCGTCTTGCTTGCCGTAGCCGGTGCCTGGCAGCGGCAAGGCGCGGCCGCCGGGCAACTTGGTGCGTACATGGGCGGCGAGGCTTGCGTACTGCGCCGAAGTCAGCGGCAATGCATAGACGCCGCTAATATCGCCGGTCGCATCGAGCTGCGATTGCTTCAGCCATGTCACATGCAGCAGCGACGGATTGCGGCCTGAAATCGCGCCCAGCGCCCGCGATACGGTGAGATCGGCCCAAGTCGGGGTGTGCAGATAGAACTCTCGATCGCCCCAGCCGATTGCGATGAAATCCGCATCGGACGGCACGGCGACGGCGTCGGTGGGCAGGAAAACCGTCGACCAGTCGACGCCGTCACTGCGGATCGGAAAGACGAGGTCGGTGTGCGCGCCATTGCTGATCACGTAGGCCGCGACGTCGGGCGGCTTCATCACGCCCTGTGCGTTTCGCACGACGCGTTGCTCCGGGTGCGCGGGCCACAGCATCAGCGCGCCGGCCACGCCGACGTACAGATCCGCCAGCAGGAACAGCGCCAGCAGCAGGACGATCAGCGCTTTCAGCGTGCGGCGCACGGTCAAAACAGCGAGGCTGTTGTGGACGGCGTATCGGCCGCCTGGACGGCAGAGCGGGAGGACGGCGCAGCGGCGGTCACTTCCGCGCTGTCGGCCCGGACCAGCGCGCCGACGCGCACACCGATCAGCCGCAGCGGCCGGTCCAGCGGCACGCGCTTAAGGCACTGTCCCGCTGTCTGTCGGATCGCCTTCGCATCGGCGATGAAGCGGTCGATGGTCTGGTCGCGCGTGGCGATCTTGAAGTCGTCGTAGCGCAGCTTGATGCCGATGGTCTTGCCAACATAGCCCTTGCGCTGCAGGTCTTCGGCCACCTTTTCGCAAAGGTGCGTGAAGATCGCGCCCAGTTCGGCTCGGTCGCGCACGGCGTGCAGGTTGCGCTCGAAGGTCGTTTCGCGGCTCATCGACACCGGCTCGCTTTCGGTGACGACCGGGCGGTCGTCGCGGCCCCAGGCCACGTCGTGCATCCAGGCGCCGGTGGCCTTGCCGAAGTTCGCGATCAGCCAGTCGCGCTCTTTCGCTGCGATGTCGCCGACGGTGCGCAGGCCGTGGCTTTCGAGCTTGGCGTCGGCCTTCGGCCCGATGCCGTTGACCTTGCGCGCGGGCAGCGGCCAGATTTTCGTTTCCAGGTCTTCCTCGTAGACCACCGAGATCCCGTTAGGTTTTTCGAACTCGCTCGCCATCTTGGCGATCAGCTTGTTCGGCGCCACGCCGATGGAGCAGGTCAGGCCGGTCGCCTGGAAGATGGATTTCTGGATCAGCCGCGCCAGCACCCGGCCGCCTTCGCGCTGGCCGCCCGGCACGTCGGTGAAGTCGATGTAGACCTCGTCGACCCCTCGGTCTTCCATCAGCGGGGCGATCTCGGTGATGAGTTGCTTGAACTGGCGCGAAAAGCGGCGGTATTCGTCGAAATCGACCGGCAGCACGATGGCCTGCGGGCACAGCTTGGCCGCTTTCATCATGCCCATGGCGGACCCGATGCCGAACTTGCGCGCCGGATAGGTCGCCGTGGTGATGACGCCACGACCGGCGTAATCCTTGAGCAAAGGGAATGCGCCGATGGGAATGTCTGCCAGCGTCGCGCCCTCGGGCAGATCGCGGATGGCCTCGTCGACCCTCCGACGGCCGCCGCCGATCACCACCGGAAGCCCCTTGAGTTGCGGGTAGCGCAGCAACTCGACGGAGGCGTAGAAGGCGTCCATGTCCAGATGCGCGATACGCCGTAGGACAACCTGTTTAGAGCCTGACATCAAATTGACAGCAAATCGACAGCCAGGATCGCCCGGCAAAGTAGAGAATCGCACCCGCTCTAGATTCTTACAGACTATTAAAAAAAGGCAGATTCAATGACAACAGCGCCAGTCGCGGGGAAAAAGCTTCCCCTGTATCGATCGCTCTACGTCCAGGTGATCACAGCGGTCGTCATCGGCGTGCTGCTCGGTCACTTCTACCCGCATATCGGCGAAGCCATGAAGCCGCTTGGCGACGGATTCATCAAGTTGATCAAGATGATCATCGCTCCGATCATCTTCTGCACGGTGGTCATCGGTATCGCCGGCATGGAAGACATGAAGAAGGTCGGCAAGACCGGCGGCCTGGCGCTGTTGTACTTCGAGATCGTCAGCACCATCGCGCTGATCGTCGGCCTGGTGCTGGTCAACGTGCTCAAGCCCGGCGCGGGCATGAACATCGACCCGACCACGCTCGACACCAAGGCCATTGCTGCCTACACCGGTCCCGGAAAGATGACCGGCACGGTCGATTTCCTGCTGAACGTGATACCGACGACGGTGGTCGACGCCTTCGCCAAGGGCGAAATCCTGCAGGTGCTGCTGATTGCAGTGCTGTTCGGCTTCGCGTTGCACCGCTTCGGCGGCCGCGGCACGATGGTGTTCGACATGATCGAAAAGAGCTCGCACGTGCTCTTCACCATCGTCGGCTACATCATGAAGCTCGCACCTGTGGGCGCTTTCGGCGCGATGGCCTTCACCATCGGCAAGTACGGCGTCGGCTCGCTGTTCTCGCTCGGCAAGCTGATGGCGGTGTTCTATATCACCTGCCTGCTGTTCATCTTCGTCGTGCTGGGGCTCATCGCGCGATTCCACGGCTTCAGCATCTGGAAGTTCATCAAGTACATCAAGGAAGAACTGCTGATCGTGCTGGGCACGTCGTCGTCCGAATCGGTGCTGCCGCGGATGATGCAGAAGCTGGAGAACCTCGGCGCGAAGAAGACCTGCGTCGGCCTGGTGATTCCGACCGGCTACTCGTTCAACCTCGACGGCACGTCGATCTACCTCACGATGGCGGCAGTTTTCATCGCGCAGGCGACCAACACGCCCATGACGCTGACGCAGGAAATCACGCTGCTCGCGGTACTGCTATTGACGTCGAAGGGCGCTGCCGGCATCACCGGCAGCGGCTTCATCGTGCTGGCCGCGACCCTGTCGGCGGTCGGAACGGTGCCGGTCGCCGGTCTGGCGCTGATCCTCGGCATCGACCGGTTCATGTCCGAAGCCCGGGCGCTGACCAACCTGATCGGCAACGGCGTCGCGACCCTCGTGGTCGCCAAGTGGACCAACGAGCTCGACGAAAAGCGCATGAACGCCGTGCTCAACAACGAGACCTGGACCGACGCCAACGAGCCGGAAGTCATCCTGGATGCCAAGACGGACAAGATGGCGACCTGATCAGTCGGTCAGTGGTCGTGATGCAGGTAGCTGGCTTGCCGCGGCAGCCGCCAGCTCACCAGGAAGGCGATGACCATCATCGCCGTCACGTACCAGTAGAAAGCGGATTCGTGGCCCAGCGCTTTCAAGCCCAGCGCCACATATTCCGCCGAGCCGCCGAAGATCGCGTTCGCCACCGCATAAGCCAGGCCGACGCCTAGCGCCCGCACTTCGGGAGGAAACATCTCGGCCTTCACGATGCCGCTGATCGATGTGTAGAAACTTACGATCGCCAGCGCCAGGATGATCAGCAGGAAGGCCGCGATCGGGCTGGTCACGTGTTGCAGGCCGGTCAGGATCGGCACCGTCGCCACCGCGCCGAGCGCGCCGAACAACAGCATGTTGTTGCGCCGCCCGATGCGGTCCGACAGCGCGCCGAACAGCGGCTGCATGCACATGTAGGCGAACAGCGCGCAGGTCATCACGTAGCTGGTCGTCTTGATCGGCAGGCCGACCGTGTTCACCAAGTACTTCTGCATATAGGTAGTGAAGGTGTAGAAGATCAGCGAACCGCCCGCCGTGTAGCCCAGCACCGTGAAGAACGCCGCCTTGTGGTGCTTGAACAGGTGGGACATGCTTCCCGATTCCTTGTTGTTCAGGTTCTCGGCCGTCTGCGTCTCATGCAGCGTACGGCGCAGGAGCAGCGCGACCACCGCAGCCACGGCGCCGATCGCGAACGGAATGCGCCAGCCCCAGGCCTTGAGGTCGGCTTCGGTCAGCAACTGCTCCAGCACCACGATCACCAGGACCGCCAGCAACTGACCGCCGATCAGCGTCACGTACTGGAACGACGAGAAGAAGCCGCGCTGCCCGCGCAACGCGACTTCGCTCATGTAGGTTGCCGTCGTGCCGTATTCGCCACCGACCGACAGGCCCTGGAACAGCCGGCAGACCAGCAGCAGGAACGGCGCCCATGCGCCGATCTGCGCATAGGTCGGCAGGCAAGCGATGGCCAGCGAGCCGACGCACATCATCGTCACCGAGATCAGCATCGACGTCTTGCGGCCGTAGCGGTCGGCAACCCGGCCGAAAAGCCAGCCGCCGATCGGGCGCATGAGGAAGCCGGCGGCGAACACGCCGGCAGTGTTCAGCAACTGCGCGGTGGGATCGGATTTCGGGAAGAAAGACGGCGCGAAGTAGAGCGCGGAGAAGGCGTAGACGTAGAAGTCGAACCATTCGACAAGGTTGCCGGAGGAGGCCGCCATGATCGCGAAGATGCGGCTTCGCTTTTCGGCAGGCGTGTAGGGGCGCGGTGCGCCGGGGGAGGTTGCTGACATGGATTCGCCCTGTTATGTGTGGTTTTGGGGAATGTTAATTGTGCGGCGACAATTTAACGGGCGATGTCAGTGGTGGGCGCGTGTGGGGTGTCAAGGCGGGATACCCGGAGTGGCAGCGTAAGGATGGGGTGGGGTTGCTGCTGTGGGTGCAACGCTTGTCAGCCGACCGATGCGGACCCAAATGCATGGTGTGGGAGCGAAGCACTTCCGAAAACCATCGCCAGGCAGGCCGCAGCCTTGGAGAAAGCGTTTTTCATTTCCTGCAGGACGCCGTCGTGGTGGTCAAAAGACAGGTAAATGCGGCCGTAGGGTGAGGGCATGACGAGAACGCCGGCTTTCCGCAGGGCCAAATGCAGGGCTTTCGAAAACGCGGGTGAGGCGAATCTGTTTGCTTCGTCATATGTGGTTGGTGCGGCAGCGCACGGCCAAATGCTGAATACCGTACCAAAGCCACAAGTGACCACGGTCATGCCATGCGTCGCGAAGGTGGATTCGATAAAGGCACGCAAGTCGTCACCTTTGGTCGTGAGGGATTCATAGTCGCTTTGTTGCAGGCTTTCCAGCGTGGCGAGCAATGCGGCGCATGCCATCGGGTTGCCGCTGAAGGTGCCGCCCCTCAAGACGGTGCCGCGTTCAAATCCCTCAAGCACTTCAGCGCGTCCGACCACGGCGGATACCGGCACGCCATTCCCGATGGCTTTGCCGACCGTCGCAATGTCGGGAGACAGGCCTTCCCGCAGGCTCGTCAAACCTGCGAACAGGCGAAAGCCCATCAGCACCTCGTCGGCTATGACAAGGGCGCCGTGTCGGTGCGCCACCGTCTGTACATGTCTCAGGTAGCCCGGTGCGGCCATGATGCAGCCGGCGTTGGCGAGCATCGGCTCGACAATCACGGCCGCGACGTCGTGGTCTTCCTCGAACAAGCGCTCGACGTCTTCGAAGTCGTTGAAGCGAAGCAAGGTGGTGCGTTCGGTAAACGGTCTTGCACCATCCGCGAACGCGGCCTCGGGAGTCGATACGTTGCCGAAGCTGACTTCATCGAACCATCCGTCGAAGCCCGCGGCCATCTTGGCTACACGGCGGCGGCCGGTGAAAGCACGTGCCGCCCGGCTGGCCAAGTGGACTGCCTCGCTGCCAGAGTTGGTGAACATTACCTTGCGCATGTCACCGGTGAACTGCGCCAGGGCCGTTGCCGCAGGGTGCTCGCGCGTGTGCGCCCAGGAGGGCGCCGCCGCGTCGTGCAGCGCGCGGCTCACGCTTTCCAACACCGTCGGCCGCGAATGGCCGAGCAGCACCGCGCCGAACCCCAATGCCGTATCGATGTACCGGCGACCCTGTTCGTCCCACAGATAGGCACCCTTGCCTGCCGCAATGAAAAGTTTCTCACCGTCCAGTTCCGGAAGAATGCGAGCGGCGCTTGAAACATCACCGACAAGATTTCTCATGAGCACCCCAAAGCCGACGGAATGGTCGGAACTGCTGCAGCTTCGAATACCAAATTGTCCAGCGGATACAGCGGGCGCGCCTTTTTCAGGCCGAGCACGAATGGATCGAACACAGTGAGGCCTGGCGTCTCGATGCAGACGCACTCGCCCCAAGCGCCGAAAGCCAGTTTGAAGTTGTAGCCGGACTTCACGACCACGACGTCGGCATCGTCGAGCCCGATGCCGAGGTCAAGAAAGCATCCTGGATCCTGACTCATCAACGGGTCGCGAGTGATGAGCAGCGTCACGCGCCCAGCCTGCAGCACGGCGTACGCGCCGATTCGCATGGTCGCACCGCGCATGAAGGCACCCCGGTTACGGTACGTACCGACGCCGACGGACAGGACGGTGCCTGTGAGCTTCAGCGGCGGTTCGGCGCCGGTGATCGCACCGCCAACCGTCAACGTGACCTGTGCACCAACGCCGGCTTGACTGCAGAGCGCGACGGCGGCGGGGTCGGTCACCGGTGCCACGACGCGCAAGGGGGCATGCTTCGCCAGCACCTTTTTCACCACGTACAGGCTGTCACCCGGCGCGCCGGCGAGCACGCGATCGCCAAAATCGCCAAGAACAATCCGGCTGCGCGTTCTTTCCAGCGTCTGCTCGAGCGTCGGCAATGTGTGCCTGAAAGTCTGCCGGGCAGCCCACATGACCTCGCCCAGTTCCTGCGCCAACGCTCCCGCGCTTTCCCGGCCTTCGCAATCGCGGGCGTAGACGACGATGGTTTGCCCGACGCCGATCCCGTCGATAAACGGATTGACGTTGAAAATGGAAGCATCGAGCAGCGAAGGGTCTGCGGCCACCCGCTGGCGAGCGGCGGTGTGCATCTCCAGCAAGGGGCCGCTGCCTGTTTCGTCGTTACCTCCGGTCAGCATCGGCACGAGCACCTTCATGCCGACCGGGCGTAATTCTCCCTTCAGAATGCGTGCCAGCACTTTCGCCACGCGCTCGCCGGTGGCGCCCGCGTCACCGTGAGGGTTGGTTTTGTAAGCGGACGCAAAGTCAAGGTGGTCGAGCATGCCGCCGCCGGCATGTCCGTGCAGGTCAAAACCGGCAACCATTGGTACGTCCGGTCCGACAAGCTCGCGCAGGCGACGCAACAGGTCAGCTTCGGCACTGTCGAGGCTTTCGGTCTGGATGCAGCCGTGCAAGCACAATGCAATGGCATCCAGAGGGCCCGACCGCGCAGCGTCGAGCACTGCTGACAGCAGGTGCGCATAAGCATCGTCGGTGACGCGGCCACCCGGGCTCGCGCGCGCTGCGATGGACGGAACCAGATCCCACCCCTCGACGAGGCCAGTGCGGAGAATGCCGCCGAGCACCGAATCGGCCTCCATGTTCTCAGTGATGACCGCTTGCCCGCGCTCGATGGCGAACGCCTCCAGCGGCGTGCGCAACGGGGTGAACCCATGGGCTTCCTGGAAGATCTGCCCGACCAACACACGCGGAGCGAGGCGCTTGGCGACGTTTGACATGGCCGGACTCATTCCAAACGAATGTTGCCCGCGTCAGCGAGGGCCTTGAACTTCTGCAGCTCACGTTCCAGCAGAGCCTTGAAAACTTCCGGTTTGCTCCCTACGCCGACACCTGCGAACTTTTCCATCGTCGCCACCATCTCGGGTGTGGCGAGCACCTTGGCGGACGCAGCTTGCAGCTTGTTCACGATGTCGGGCGGCGTTTTCGTAGGCGCGACCAAGCCGAACCACGAACTGTCGTTGACCGGCTTCAGACCGACTTCCTCGAAGGTCGGAACGGCTGGCAGTTGCGCAATGCGTCTGGGTGCGGCGACGGCCAGCGCACGCAGCTTGTCGGTCTGTATGAACGGCAGCGAGGAAGGCAGGTTGTCGAAGACCGCATCGATCTGTCCGGCCATCGCATCCTGCAAGGCCGGGCCGCTGCCGCGGTAGGGCACATGCAGCAGACGGGCGCCTGCACTCTGGTTGAACAGCTCGCCCATCAAGTTGGCTTCGGAGCCGGGACCGGGCGAGCCGTAGGTGAATTTGCCGGACTGCTCCTTTACCTTCGACAGAAACTCGGCCATGGTGGAGATGCCGAGTCTGGGAGAAATCGTCAAGACGTTGGGCACCGAGACAAGCTGTGTCACCGGCGTCAGGTCGCGGAGCACGTTGTAGGCGAGCTTGGGAAATACGGCCGGATTGACGGCATGCGTGGTGACTGTCGCCATTCCAATGGTGTAGCCGTCCGGCAGCGCCTTGGCGACGAAGTCCGAACCGATGGCACCCGAAGCGCCGGCCTTGTTGTCGACGATCACCGGCTGGCCCAGTTCGCGCGACAGCCGATCGGCCATCGCACGCGCAATCAGGTCGGTCGTCCCGCCCGGCGCGAATGGAACCACGAGTTTGACAGGGCGCACGGGCCAGCGTTCGGACTGTGCCAAGGCTGGCATTGCGGCGACCGTTGCGGCCAATGCGATTCCGATGATGGTTTTGATCATTGCGAGATTCAGAAGTGTGTCGGGCCGGGTGGTCGCCTCCAAAGGTTCGGATGCGACGTTGCAGTCTAGAAATCCGTGCCGGATGCGAACAGGGGGTGCGCGCGGCGCGTCCATAAAACTGAACCGACCCGCGTCGATTCGTCTTGCACAGCCGCACGTTGGTGCATCGATCTCCGCGCAGGGCCGTGTTGCATCGAAGTCCCGAGTCGGTGCGTCCGCACCTTGATAAATGCACCGGTTTGGAAAACATATGGGGGTTGACCCTGCCGGAGTCTGGTGAACATATTCACCAGGGCTTCAGCGTCCCGCACCTGAGTTGCATAAACGAACGCACAGTTGGCCGGTCCAGCAACCGTCTATCACCGGAACTTCCCCATGCATGCATTCGCTCTACGTTCCCTGCTTGTCTTGGCCGCAGTTGCAACGACAGGTCTGCCTGCGCTCGCTGCCGACAATTTTCCGAGCCGCGCAATCAAGATCGTGGTGCCCTTCGCTCCAGGCGGAACCACAGACATCCTTGCGCGGATCATGGCCGACGGCATGGGTCGTTATCTGGGCCAATCGGTGATCGTCGACAACAAGGCCGGCGCGGCAGGCGCCATCGGATCCGAGCTTGTGGTGCGCTCGGCGCCCGACGGCTATACCCTGGGCATCGCGACGGTGACCTCGCATTCGGTCCTGCCTTTGACGCGCAAGCTCAACTACGACGTGCGCAAGGACCTCGTTCCCGTCGTCAACATCGCCAATTGCCCGACCGTCTGGTCGGCAGGCAGTCAGATTCCAGCCAAGAATCTTGCCGAATTCATTGCGCTGGCCAAAGCCAACCCCGGCAAATACTCGTTCGGCTCCTCAGGCACAGGTGGGGGAGGCCATCTCAAGATGGAGATGTTTCAGTACCGTACCGCAACGAAGCTGCTCCACGTCCCGTACAAGGGCATCAGCTTCGTCATTCAGGACGTGCTGGGCGGGCAGGTCGACACTTTGAGCGACGACCTTCCGTCTTCTTTGCCCTATATCCAGAGCGGCAAGCTCAAGGCCCTGGCGGTTTCCGGCACTCGGCGTGTACCCAGCCTGCCGGATGTTCCGACTTATGCGGAGCAGGGCTTGCCGGAACTGGGTCTGCTCTCGTGGTTCGGGATCGTGGCCCCGGCAAATACCTCTCCAGAGGTGATCGCCCGGCTGAACAAGGCGGCCAACGATGCGTTGGCCGAGCCGCAGATTCGCGATGCCATCGAGAAACTTTCGGTGTTTCCGGCTGGCGGCACGCCGCAGGAATTCGGCATCACGATGGAGAACGACCGCACCAGCCAGGGCGCGCTGCTGAAGGCGGTGAACGTCAAGCTCGATTGAACGACACGCAGACCGCCATCCAGCAAAAGAGACAACCCATGCGATACAAGACGATCTTGAGCGGCTCCATTTACCAGGAATCGCACAGTTTCAACCCGATCCCGACGGGGCGTGACCAGTTTCAGATTGCGTTTGGCGAAGATGCGCTGAATGCCTTCAGAGGCACCCGTTCCACCTTGGGCGGTGTCATCGATACCGCCGAAGCAGCGGGCTTCGAGGTGATGGTCCCGGCCTCGTTCCGGGCGTCTCCCTCGGGCATCGTCGACGACTCTGTGTACCTCGAATTCAAGGCAGTGATGATCGAGTCTGCCCGGCGAGGCGGCTTCGACGCGATCGTGCTGGCGCTGCACGGCGCGATGGTTACCACTGCACACAGCGATCCGGAGGGCGACCTCATTCGCTGTCTGCGCGACATCGTGGGTCCGAGCATGCCGATCACCGCTGGTCTGGATCTGCATGCGCATGTCACTCCATTCACCTTGGCCGCCTGCGACTTCATCACTGGGTACAAGACCAACCCGCACGCCGACATGGCCGAGACCGGGCAACTCGCCATGCAGGCAGCACAGGCAATGCTCGCTGGCAAATTCGAGCCGGTGTGCGTATCGGTGCATTTTCCGATGCTGACGCTGGGTCAGGACCGTACCGACGAGGCACCGCTGGCGGGCCTGCATGCCCGGGCGCGTGAGCTGGTCGAAAACTCGAGCCTGTACGACATCAGCATTTTCAACGTGCAGCAGTTTCTGGACATCGCGAACATGGGTCAGACCGTCGTCGCCTATGGAAACGGCAATATCGATGAACCTCTGGCTGCCGCAAGCGAGATCGCGGACGCTTTGTGGAAGGCGCGCGACGCGCTGGTGGGCGCACTCCCCGACATCCGGACCTGTCTGGCGCGGGCGAGCGAGCCAGATCGAACCCGGCCGGTTGTCATTGGCGACCAAGGTGACCGGGTGGCGGCTGGGGGCCCGGGTGACAGCACTTTCGTGCTGACCACACTCCTGACCGACTTTCCTGCACTTGCTGCGGCAGTGCCAATTCGCGACAAAGCTTCGGTTGACCGGTGCCGCGATGCCGAGGTTGGCGACTTCGTCGATCTGGTCATCGGCGGGCGTTATTCCACCGAGACGCCGCCGGTGCACGCCGCATGCCGACTTCTTGCCAAAGGCGAAAACATCGAAGCGGTGATGAGGGGTCCGGCGCACGGCGGCATGGCGGTGCAAACCGGCCCTTATGCGGTGGTACAGATTGGTCGGGTATCGATTGCCCTGACGGAGTTGCCGCTGACTTACCTCGACCCGAATTTCTATGAAGCCATGGGCATTCGCACCGCGGACCAGCGGGTCGTGGTGGCGCGGTCGGGTTATCACTTCTCGTTGAACTATGCGGACATTGGCGACTGCATGACCTGCGACACCATCGGCATGACTGCATACCGACCCGCGGAACAGCCGTTCACCGTGGCCCGGCCGTTCTATCCCGTCGACAGGATGGCCTACCAGCCGGTGACCGCGGTGCGCAAACGCCTCCTCCTTCGGAGTTGATGCAGAAGCGCCTCGTGGTCGGAAGCCATAATGCCGGCCTGTCGGCAGCGAGGACACCATGGCACAAATCGGCATCCATCTGAAGCGTTTGCGCTTGCGGAGAAAGCTCTCGGTACGCGACTTGGCGGTTCGATCGGGTATCTCCCACGCCACCATTTCCCTGGTCGAGCGCGATAAGACGAGTCCGAGCGTTGACACGCTGTCCGCCGTGCTCGACGCGCTGGGTACGACCCTGGTCGGTTTTTTCGACGGATTGCAAACCACCCTTGCCTATTCGCCGTTCTACGAAGAAGAAGATCTTGTCGAGATCGGTGACAAGGACACGGTCTCCTACCGAATGCTGGGTATTAACCACCCCAACCGCCACATCCTCATGCTGAAAGAGAAGTACGAGGTAGGCGCGGACACCGGAGAGGCCTTCTCCCACCGATCCCAGGAAACCGGCTTTGTACTGAGCGGTCAGGTCGAGGTGACGGTCGGCAATCAGAAGCGGGTACTGAGGCCGGGGCAGGGCTACTACTTCGACAGCCAGATGCCTCACCGCTTCCGCAACGTCGGACCGGAGACGGCGGAAATAATCAGTGCAGTGACGCCGCCGACCTATTGAAACGAGAGACAGCTGCCACGGCGCCGGAATTATTGCGGCGTGAGGACCATCCGCTCGCGCGCGACCTTCTGCACTGCTTCGCGCGAGTAAGTCAGCGGAAAATACCTGCCCTCGGCCCAGGTGGACGCCAGATCGCGATAGTGCGGGCTGGCAGGGTTGCCCGACTGGCCGGGCGTGTTGACCACGCGCGATGCGTCCCAGTTGCCCACGTC
This sequence comes from Variovorax sp., assembly GCA_028292145.1. Taxonomy (GTDB): domain Bacteria; phylum Pseudomonadota; class Gammaproteobacteria; order Burkholderiales; family Burkholderiaceae_C; genus Variovorax. The sequence goes on along the minus strand of JAQGMX010000449.1, from coordinate 2,133 downwards.
GACCACCATCCGGAAGGATGCGCCTGCGTTGAGCTGGTAGTTGCCGGGCTGATAGCTTGTCGCCATGGGCGTGGCCCAGGAACCACCGATGCCGCCCGCGTCCACGTTCAGGCGCTGGCGCAGGGGTCCGTCCACCACGCCGGCCAGCGGGTGCTGGAACACGGCCCGGTGCAGCATGCCCCAGCGCCAATTCGCGCTGTCGGCACCTTGTTTTTCTTTCATCCATTGCACCGCAGGCGCGATCGAAGCCAGCAGCAGGGCGTCGCGTTCGGGCGGGCTCATCCAGCCGGTGGGGCTTTCGAGCACCGTGATCATCCGCGTGGGGCTGGTGTCCTTGGCAAAAGCGCGCTCACCTGAGGCCAGGACCTTGTCTGTCAGAGCCTTCTTCAGCATGTCGCTGCTCCACACCTCATAAAGTGCGGCTGCGGCGCTGTCGGCAGCCATGGTGCCGTCCCAACGCTGCAACAGTGGCAAGCCCTCGGCGGTGGTGGCGTCGTTGCTGCGCAGCGGCGCGAGCAGCTTCAACAAACGCTGTGCGGGCACGGCGACGATGTCGGTCTGCCAGGCCTCGGAGTCGGCCACGCTGAGCTTCCTGCCGTCCCGCGCGGCCTTTTCGAACAGGCCGTGCAGTCGTTGGGCGCGCGCCGAGTCGGACCATTCGTAGCCCACGCCCTTCTGGTAGAGCGGATGGGTCGGCGGGATGTTGTTCTCGTTGGCTGTGACCACGTAGCCGCGCTTCGGGTTGAACTCCGACGGCATCTCGTCGCCGTTGCGGAAGCCCGTCCATTCGTAGCGGCCGTCGCCGGGAACGGGCATAAGGCCGTCCCAGTTGGGACGGATCGGCGTGAGGCCGCCGGGTATCCAGCCGATGTTGCCGCTGTCGTCTGCGTACACCTGGTTCTCGCCCGGCGCGCCCCAGCGGTTCATCGCTGCACGGAACTGGTCGAAATTCTGCGCCCGCATGTAGTCCATCGAACCGAAGTACGGCGCCATGCCTTCGTCCAGCCACGCGGCGCGCAGCGCGAAGGCACGGCCGTTGTCGGTGGCCAGCACCGGGCCGTGTCGCGTGAACCAGTGCTCGACCTGACGCGGCTGCGCCTCCCCCTTCACAACGATGCGATCGACCACTCTGGTCATCGGCTCCCAGCGGCCCTGGTATCTGTATTCCTTGTCGTTCCCCGGGTTGGTTTCGTAAACGTACAGGTCTTCCTGATCCATGTAGAAGCGCGTAAGGCCAAACGCGATGCGGCCGTTATGGCCGATGGAGATGCCAGGCAGGAAGGGTTCGCCGGCACCAATCACGTCCATGCCGGGTGCCGACAGGTGGGTGATGTAGCGCAGGCTGGGCGCACCATGGGCGCGGTGCGGGTCGTTCGCCAGGATCGGCCGGCCGGTGGTCGTCATCGACGGCGCGATGGTCCAGTTGTTGCTGCCGTAGCTGGCCAGTGTGTTGGCATCGGGCCGCTCGAGCGTGGAGTCGGACAGGGCCAGCAGCTGCGCGGGCGTGAGGCCGGCGCTCAGCAGCTTGACGTTCTCCTTTGTGAAGCGTGGGCTGTTGGTGGCCAGGGCATAGGCGCGCTTGAGCTCCGCGCCAGGCAGGCCGCACACGGTCAGCCCGGCGGGCACTTGCGGCTTCACGTCGGGCACCAGCTCGCGACGCAACCAGTCGACACGTGCGCCGTTGGCCTTGCCGTCGCAATACGCCTGGGCGCGGTCGATTTCGCCGGTGAAGTTGAGCGTCAGGCCGTGGTGGCGGATGCGCACCGTGTCCTCGGCCGCCCAACGCGCCGGCTTGTAATCGAGCTGCCGGAACTCCTCGGGCAGCAGCGTGGGGTCGGCTTCGACCTGGGCAATGAATGCGTTGACGCCGGCCGTGAAGGCCTCGGCCACCCGTTTGGCATCGGAGCCGTAGGCCAACCATTCGCGGTACATGTCCCCGCGGAACAGTACCGAGCGCGCGGCGCGGTCGCTGTCGACCCAGGCCGGGCCGAAGTCCCTGGCCATCTCGCCAAGGCCGCGCTTGCGCCACAGGTCCATCTGCCAGAGTCGGTCACGCGCGGCCACATAGCCTTGCAACAGGAAGGCGTCGTACGTTGTGCCTGCATAGATGTGCGAGACACCCCATTGGTCGAC
>JAQGMX010000342.1 GCA_028292145.1 Variovorax sp. | reverse complement strand
TCGCCGGGCGCCCGAACGTGGGCAAGTCGACGCTGATCAATACTTGGCTCGGCGAAGAGCGGCTGGTCGCGTTCGACATGCCGGGCACCACGCGCGACGCCATCACCGTGCCCTTCGAGCGCAACGGCCAGCATTTCGAACTGATCGACACGGCCGGTTTGCGGCGCAAAGGCAAGGTCTTCGAGGCGATCGAGAAGTTCTCGGTGGTCAAGACGCTTCAGGCGATCGAATCGGCCAACGTCGTGTTGCTGCTCCTCGACGCGACGCAGGGCGTGACCGATCAGGATGCCCACATTGCAGGCTACATCCTGGAGTCGGGTCGGGCGGTGGTCATTGCGGTGAACAAGTGGGATGCCGTCGACAGTTACCAGCGCGAACAGCTGCAGCGTCAGATCGAGACGCGCCTGCCGTTCCTGAAGTTTGCGGCGATGCATTTCATCTCCGCCATCAAGCGCCAGGGTCTCGGACCGGTGTGGCAAGCCATTGCGCAGGCGCACAAGTCGGCGACGCGGAAGATGTCGACGCCGGTCCTGACGCGGCTTTTGCTCGAAGCCGTGCAATTCCAGGCGCCGCAACGCAGCGGCATGTTCCGGCCCAAGCTCCGCTATGCGCACCAGGGTGGAATGAATCCACCCGTGATCGTCATTCACGGTAATTCGCTGGAGCACGTCACCGATTCCTACAAGCGTTTTCTTGAAGGCCGATTCCGAAAGGAATTCGATCTGGTGGGTACGCCGATGCGCATCGAGTTCAAGACGTCCCACAATCCTTACGCGGACAAGGAAAAGGGGTGAGCTCGCTGGCTAGCTAAAGTTCCGCCATTGGAGTGCCGTTATTTTCTAAGGGCCTTGGACTCAATTGCTGCAGCGCAGAATCGCTGTGTTAAGGTCCAAAGTCCAATAACTTTTCCTTGAACACGGAGAATATCGTGAGCAACAAAGGGCAACTTTTGCAAGACCCGTTCCTGAACACTTTGCGTCGGGAGCACGTGCCGGTTTCCATTTACCTGGTCAACGGCATCAAGCTTCAGGGTCAGATCGAGTCTTTCGATCAATACGTCGTGCTCTTAAGGAACACGGTGACGCAGATGGTTTACAAACATGCCATTTCCACCATCGTGCCCGGACGCGCGGTCAACTTCTCGGCTGCCGAGAACGACGACGCAGCTGCCTGACGGACACGTTTTGCGACGGATCTCCCTCCGTCGCCCTCATTCGTTTTTACCGCAAGGCCTGATTCCGCTTGTCTGAATCTATACCCCGCCAGGACGGCGCCGTCATTCTTGTCGGCGTCGACTTTGGATTGCCGCATTTCGATAGCGAATTGGAAGAACTCGGCCTGCTGGCGCAAACTGCCGGGCTCGTGCCGGTGGAGCGCCTCGTCTGCAAGAGAAAAGCGCCCGATGCGGCGCTTTTTGTCGGCAGCGGCAAGGCCGATGAAATTCGTGAGCTGGCCGAGATGCATCGTGCCAGCGAAGTCATCTTCGATCAGTCGATCAGTCCTGCCCAGCAGCGCAATCTTGAGCGGAAGCTCGAGATCGCCGTCTACGACCGCACCTTCCTCATCCTGGAAATCTTCGCTCAGCGCGCGCGTTCGCACGAGGGCAAGTTGCAGGTCGAGTTGGCGCGTCTGCAATACCTGAGCACGCGCCTCGTTCGACGCTGGTCGCACCTGGAGCGCCAGACCGGCGGTGCAGGCGTGCGTGGCGGTCCTGGCGAGAAGCAGATCGAACTCGACCGTCGCATGATCAGCGAGTCGATCAAGCGCACCAAGGAGCGCCTTGCCAAGGTGCAGAAGCAACGCGGCACGCAGCGCCGGCAACGCGAGCGGAGGGAAACCTTCAACATTTCGTTGGTCGGCTATACGAACGCGGGCAAATCGTCGATCTTCAATGCGCTGGTCAAGGCGCGCGCTTTTGCGGCCGACCAGTTGTTTGCGACGCTCGACACGACCACGCGGCATCTGTATCTAGGCGACGCAAAACGGCAGGCGTCCATTTCTGACACTGTCGGCTTCATCCGCGATCTGCCGCACGGCCTGGTGGACGCTTTCAAGGCAACGTTGCAGGAAGCCGTTGACGCCGACCTGTTGTTGCATGTGGTGGATGCATCCAATCCGCATCATCCCGAGCAGATGGCCGAGGTTCAGCGTGTGTTGCAGGAGATCGGCGCCGGCGACGTGCCGCAATTGCTGGTATTTAACAAATTGGACGCACTTGAAAGCGCACAGCAGCCGCTCCAGATGCAGGACGAGATGGAAGTCGACGGCGTGCGGATTCCCCGTATCTTCGTCAGCGCGCACAGCGGTGCCGGTTTGCCGGCGTTGCGCGCAGAGCTTGCAAGCCGTTCCGGCGTCGTCACAGAGGCCATGCCCTTGGACACGGGTGCTGAATTGCACGATGCGGCCGACTGATTGGGCACAATCGCCCCACTGACATAGAAGCGAATCGAATGAATGCAAAGCCAGTGTGGAGCCGCTTTAGGGGCATGTTCAACCTGAACGACGGGCGTTGGGGCCGAGGCGACGAGCCTTCGTCCAACGGAGATCGCCCGGCGGCGAACCGGCCCGATGCCGATCCGCCGCCACCCAGCAACAACGGCGGCAACAACAATAACAACAACGGCAACCGTCCTCGCGGACAGGGTCCCAATCAGGGTCCGCCCGATTTGGACGAACTCTGGCGTGATTTCAACCGCAAGCTCGGCGGCCTTTTCGGCGGCGGTCGCGGCGGGAACAACCGTCCCAGCGGCAACAACGGCTCCGGCAACGGCGGTGGTGGCGGTGGCTTCAAGCCCGACATGAAGAACGCCGGCTATGGCCTCGGTCTGGTGGCGCTTGTCGCCGTCCTGATCTGGCTCGGTACCGGCTTCTTCATCGTGAACGAAGGCCAGCAGGCCGTGATCACTCAGTTCGGCCGCTACAAGACCACGGTCGGCGCCGGCTTCAACTGGCGCCTGCCTTACCCGATCCAGCGCCATGAACTGGTGGTCGTGACGCAGATTCGCTCGACCGACGTGGGTCGCGACAGCATCGTGCGCTCGACCGGCCTGCGCGAATCGGCCATGCTGACCGAGGACGAGAACATCGTCGAAATCAAGTTCGCCGTGCAATATCGCCTGAGCGATGCGCGCGCGTATCTCTACGAGAGCAAGGCGCCTGCGGATACCGTCGTTCAGGTTGCCGAGACGGCCGTGCGCGAAGTGGTCGGCAAGATGAAGATGGATGCGGCGCTGGCCGAAGAGCGCGATCAGATCGCGCCGCGCGTGCGCACCTTGATGCAGACGATTCTTGACCGCTATCAGGTCGGCGTCGAAGTGGTGAACATCAACTTGCAGCAAGGTGGCGTGCGTCCGCCGGAGCAGGTCCAGGCCGCGTTCGACGACGTGCTCAAGGCCGGCCAGGAACGTGAACGGGCCAAGAACGAAGCGCAGGCGTATGCCAACGACGTGATTCCGCGTGCCACCGGTGCGGCATCACGGTTGAAGGAAGAGTCCGAGGCGTACAAGGCGCGGATCGTTGCGCAGGCTCAGGGTGATGCGTCCCGCTTCGCCGCGGTGCTCACCGAGTACCAGAAGGCGCCGCAGGTGACCCGCGATCGCATGTACACCGACGCCATGCAGCAGATGTATGCCAACACCACCAAGGTGCTGGTCGATTCGAGCAAGGGCACCAACCTTCTTTATCTGCCGCTCGACAAGCTGATGCAGACGGCCGGCGCAAATACGACGGCAGCCGCTGCCGATGGCGCGAGCCCGAACGTGGTGGGTGCGGCTTCGTCGCAATCGTCTTCGGTTCCGGCTACGCCGACCACCAACGACGCACGTGTGCGCGACGATCGCTCACGCGCTCGCGACGGACGCTGAGCGTCGAGGAATCAAGAACATGAACAGAATCGGATTCATCGCATCGTCGATCCTCGTGGCGCTCGCGCTGCTCAGCTCGACCCTTTTC
>JAQGMX010000334.1 GCA_028292145.1 Variovorax sp. | reverse complement strand
AGCACCACCGTCGGCGTCGCGTGCGCGAAAGGCGACACGCCGCCGATGGAGAACCCGGTCTTCGCCTTGACGAAATCCGCATCCGCCCGGCCCGTGGTGCCGACCAGCGCATCGACCTTCTTCTGGTCGACGCGGCGGTCGCCGGAAGTGATGACCAGCACGGCCACGTCGTCGATCTTGCGGCGGAAGACGATGCTCTTGGCGATCTGCCCGAGCGCCACGCCGAGCGCGTCGGCCGCGTCCTGCGCGGTGCGGGCGGACGCGTCGAGCATGTCCGGCGCGTGCGGATGGGCTGCGTCGCGCAGCATGAGGGCGACGCGCTGGACGCCGGCGGGAAGGGGGATAAGTTCGGAACCGCACATCGCCCAAGCATACGAAAAACGACGAATGGTGCGGTGCACCAGGAAAAGGCGGCGTGCAGATGCCAATGCGCCATGTCGGCGCAGCCAGGCATCGCCCGGACAGGTTTTCGGCCGGAAAACGGCTCCGATCCCCCGGCACGGATGTTGCTTGACTTTTTCACACTGTTCCGCCGGCGCCGTTGCCGCGGATTTCACAGTGCCTCCGCTAATGACGGCGGGATCCGAGCGAACCGACAGCGACGTTGCTGGCTGTTCGCCTGTTCCAACCCGATTTGCATCTATATATATGCGGGGGCGCGCTGTCTGCCCTTCCCGCATCGGATGCGTGCAGGAGTCGACATGAAAATCGCAGTCATCGGCCACGGCATGGTGGGCCACAAGTTCCTCGAGCAGCTTCACGATCTCGGCATTCCGAATGCGGAAGTCACGGTCCTCTGCGAGGAGCCCCGCGCCGCCTACGACCGGGTTCACCTCTCCGAATTCTTTTCCGGCAAGACCGCCGAAGACCTCTCGCTGGTCGAGGAAGGCTTTTTCGACCGCTCCGGTTTCACGCTGCGCCTGACGACCAAGGCAGCGGCCATCGAGCGCCGCGACAAGACCGTCACGACGGCCGACGGCGAGGTCGTGCATTACGACAAGCTGGTGATCGCTTCAGGTTCGGTGCCTTTCGTGCCGCCTGTGCCGGGCCGCGACCGGGCGAACTGCTTCGTCTATCGCACCATCGAAGACCTCGAAGGCATGAAGGCCTGCGGTGCGCGCTCGAAGACCGGCGTGGTCGTCGGCGGCGGGCTGCTCGGACTCGAATGCGCGAAGGCGCTGCGCGACATGGGGCTCGAAACGCACGTCGTCGAGTTTGCGCCGCGCCTGATGGCGGTACAGGTCGACGAAGGCGGTGGGCGCGTCTTGCGCAACAGCATCGAGGCGCTGGGCCTGCATGTGCACACCGGCCGCAACACGGTGGAAATCGTCGACGGCGCGACCGCGCGGCATCGCATGGTCTTCGCCGACGGCACGTATCTGGAAACCGACATGATCGTGTTCTCCGCCGGCATCCGGCCGCGCGACGAACTGGCCCGCCAGTCGGTGCTGGCGCTCGGCGCACGTGGCGGCGTGGCGGTCGACACCCACTGCCGCACCAGCGACCACGACATCTACGCCATCGGCGAATGCGCGGCCTGGAACGACCAGACTTTCGGCCTCGTGGCACCCGGCTACGAGATGGCCCGCGTCGCCGCCAAACACCTTGCCGGCCAGCAGGACGCCGCCTTCACCGGCGCCGACATGAGCACCAAGCTCAAGCTGATGGGCGTCGACGTGGCCAGCATCGGCGACGCGCACGGCAAGACGCCGAATTCGCTCTCTTATCAGTACATCAACGAGCACAAGCAGATCTACAAGAAGATCGTGGTCAGCGCGGACGGAAAGAAGCTGCTCGGCGCCGTGCTGATCGGCGACGCGGCCGAGTACGGCACCTTGCTGCAGATCGCGCTCAACGGCATCGCGCTGCCGGCGGAGCCGGAATTCCTGATCCTGCCGTCCAGCGACGGCCACTCCAAGGTCGGCATCGGCGTCGAGGCTTTGCCCAACTCGGCGCAGATCTGCTCGTGCAACAACGTTTCCAAAGGCCAGATCAACGAAGCGGTCGGCGGCGGCGCCTGCACCATCGCCGAGATGAAAGCCTGCACCAAAGCAGGTGCGACCTGCGGCGGCTGCGTTCCTCTCGTGACGCAGGTGATGAAGGTCGAGATGGCCAAGCGCGGCATGGCCGTCAACAACCACCTCTGCGAACAGTTCCCGTATTCGCGCCAGGAGCTGTACCACCTGGTTCGCGTCGGCGAGATCCGCACCTTCGCCCACCTGCTGCACAAGCACGGCAGCGGCCTGGGCTGCGACATCTGCAAGCCGACCGCCGCCAGCATTTTCGCTTCGTGCTGGAACGACTTCGTGCTCAAGAAGGACCTGGCCAGCCTGCAGGACAGCAACAACTACTTCCTGGGCAACATCCAGAAGGACGGCACCTATTCGGTCGTCCCGCGCATGACCGGCGGCGAAGTCACGCCCGACGGCCTGATCGCGGTCGGCCAGGTGGCCAAGAAGTACGGCCTGTACACCAAGATCACCGGCGGCCAGCGTGTCGACATGTTCGGCGCGCGCGTCGAGCAATTGCCCGCGATCTGGGAAGAACTGATCGCCGCCGGCTTCGAATCCGGCCATGCGTACGGAAAGTCGCTGCGCACGGTGAAGAGCTGCGTCGGCTCGACCTGGTGCCGTTACGGCGTGGACGACAGCGTCGGCCTCGCGATCGAGCTGGAAAACCGCTACAAGGGCCTGCGCGCACCGCACAAGATCAAGTTCGGCGTCTCCGGCTGCACCCGCGAATGCGCAGAGGCGCAGAGCAAGGACGTGGGCATCATCGCCACCGAGAAGGGCTGGAACCTGTACGTCTGCGGCAATGGCGGCATGAAGCCGCGCCATGCCGAACTGCTCGCCGTCGACCTGACCAAGGCCGAACTGGTCCAGCTGATCGACCGCTTCCTGATGTTCTACGTGCGCACCGCCGACCGGCTGCAG
>JAQGMX010000318.1 GCA_028292145.1 Variovorax sp. | reverse complement strand
GGCGCCGGCACCGACGCGATCGCCCGGGCGCTGGGCGAAAAGCTGAAAGACGTGCTCGGCGTGCCCGTGATCGTCGACAACCGCGCAGGTGCAGGCGGACAGCTTGCCGCGCAAATCCTCAAGGCTTCGCCCGCCGACGGCCACACGCTGATGCTCTCGCACGATCACACGATCTCGATCCTTCCGCAGGTGGTTCGCAATCCGGGATTCAATCCAGCCGTCGATTTCGTGCCGGTCGCCGGCTTCGCCACTTTCGCCAACGTGCTCGCCGTTTCGGGCGGCACGCCGGTCCGCAGCCTCGACGAATACATTGCCTGGGTGAAAAATCGCCGCGCCGGGCGCGACACCATCGGCATTCCGGCGCCGGCGTCGATTCCGGAATTCATGGTGAAGATGATTGCCGAGCGCTACAGGCTTGACATCCAGTCGGCACCCTACCGCGGCAGCGCGCCGATGATGGCCGACATGCTCGGCAACCAGATCAGCGCCGGCATTGCCTCGGTGCCGGACTTCATCGAGAACCACCGCGCCGGCAAACTGCGCATCGTCGCGACGCTGGGAGCGAAGCGCCAGCCGCTGTTGCCGCAGGTGCCAACATTCGCCGAACTGGGCTTCGCGAACCTGGACGACCTGCCCTACTACGGCGTGTTCGCTCCGACCGGCACGCCGCAGGCGGCGATCGACCGTTTCGACGCTGCGCTGGAAAAGGTGCTGGCGATGCCGGATCTGCGGCAGAAGCTGGTCGCGATGGGGCTGACCGTGGGCTACGAGACGCAGGGGCAATTTGCCGGGCGGGTGCGTACCTACACGCAGGGCTGGGAACGCATCATTCAAAAGAGCGGGTTCAAGCCGCTCTGATTTCGCGCGAGGCTTCGACAGGCTCAGCCCGAACGTGTATTGGGGCTCAAGCGTTCGACGCGTCGATGCCCCAGCGCGCGAGCGCCGCATCATCGGCCACGCGGGCATCGACCCAGCGCGCGCCTTCGGGCGTCTGTTCCTTCTTCCAGAACGGCGCCTGCGTCTTCAGGTAATCCATCAGGAATTCGCAGGCCTGGAAGCTCTGGTCGCGGTGCGCGGAAATCACCGCGACCATCATGATCCGGTCGAGCGGCTGCAGCAGGCCGACCCGGTGCACCACGCGGGCGCCGAGGATGTCAAAGCGCGCGTGCGCTGCGTCGATCATGGCTTCGATCGACTGCTCGGTCATGCCGGGATAGTGCTCGAGCTCCATCGACGCCACGTCGCTGCCGTCGTTGCGGTCGCGCACGGTTCCGATGAAGCTGCAGACCGCGCCGACGCGTCGGTCGCCGGCATGCAGCGCGGCGATCTCGCGCTGGAGATCGAAGTCCTCGGTCTGGACGGAAACGCGCGGCAACGTCATCTGGCGTGCCTGCTCAACCACCGGTCACCGGTGGGAAAAATGCCACCTCGCTGCCTTCGGAAAGCGCAGCAGCTTCCTTGCTCATCACCTTGTCGAGCGCCATGCGCACGGCCTTGCCGCGAGCCAGCGCGCCGGCGTGCGGCTCGCCGCGTGCAATGAGTTCGTCGCGCAATTCCTGCAACGTGGCTGCGCCGGTCGAAAGCGTCTCGCCGCTGCCCAGCGCTTCACGAACCGAAGCGAAATAGCGGATATGGATGGTCTTCTGCGTCATCGGTTCAAAAAAGGCTCAGCCTAGCAGCGCGGCAAAAGGGATGAACTGCACGGTATCGCCCTTGCTGAACGACCGGCCGGCCGGGTTGTCGATCACGCCGTCGCCCCAGACGGCCGAGGTAAGCACGCCCGAACTCTGGTTGGCGAACAGATCGAGGCCGCCTTCGGCATTGCGCCTTGCGCGCAGGAACTCGCGGCGGCGGTCGGCGCGCGGCCAGTCGCTGTCGACGCGCATCGCAACCGTCGCAGGTGCAACATGGTTCGCGCCCTGCAACGCCAGCAGGAAAGGCCGCACCAGCAGCACGAACGTCATGAAGCTCGACACCGGATTACCGGGCAACCCGGTGACGTGCGCATCGCCGATCCGGCCATACGCGAACGGCTTGCCCGGCTTCATCGCCAACGACCACATCTGCAGTTCGCCGAGCGCCTGAACCGCGGCCTTGATGTGATCCTCCTCGCCGACGGAGACGCCGCCGGTGGTGACGACCAGATCGTTGCTCTCTGCGGCCTTGCGAAGCGCGTTGATGGTTGCCTCGCGGTTGTCCGGGACGATGCCGAGGTCCGTCACTTCGCAGCCAAGCCGGAGCAGCAACGCGCGCATGAAGAAGCGGTTGGAGTTGTAGATCGCGCCCGGTTTCATCGCATCGGGCGCGACTTCGCCGGGCATCACGAGTTCATCGCCGGTGGACAGCAGCACGACCCGCGGGCGCTTCGAAACCAGCAACCGGTCACGTCCGACGCTTGCAGCCAGGCCGAGTGCAGCCGGCGTCAGGCGCATGCCCTTCGACAGCACGACATCGCCGCTCGCCACGTCCTCGCCGGCGCGCCGGACCCACTGTCCGACCGTCGGCGCCGCGTCGATGCTGACCCGACCCAAAGTTCCGGCGTCGGATGGCGCGTGCGGAATCGCGGTCGCATCTTCCTGCATCACGACCGCGTCGGCGCCTTCGGGAATCTGCGCACCGGTGAAGATGCGCGCAGCCGTGCCGACAGCCAGCGGCTTGCCGACGCTGCCGGCAGGAATGCGCTGCGACACGACCAGCTCGGCACCATCCATGCAATCGCCTGCGCGCACCGCATAGCCGTCCATTGCGCTGTTGTCGCGCGGCGGCACGGTGAGCGCCGACACCACGTCTTCAGCCAGCACGCGGCCGTCGGCGTCGAAGGTGGAGACGCTTTCGACGCCGAGCGTGGACGTCGCCTTGGCCAGCAGGCTTGCGATGGCTTCGTCGAGCGGGAGCAAGGATGGGCGCGCCGGGCGCGAAAAGGATTCAGGCAGTGCGGACATGGTGCCGACGGTTGTATGCGAAGCGTTCCGCGTTGTCCTGCAACCAGCGGACGACCGCACCCGCGTCGTTGACATCGAACACCGGCAGCGACGTTGGCTGCGGAAGTGCCTCCGGAACGTCGGTGGCGATGCCGACCACCCGCGCATCGTCGACGTAGCGCAGCGGCCGGGTCGCGTCGCCGGCCTGCGCCTGGCGCCAGACCTCGATCTTCGGCAGGTCGCTGTGCTTGAAGCCCTCGACCAGGACCCAGTCGACGGCGTTGTCCAGTTCGGCGATCAGGTCGTGCACCGACAGCTCGGCCGGCCGTTCGAACTCACGGATCAGCGCCAGCCGGCGGTCCGACGCCACCACCACCTCGAACGCGCCCGCCTCGCGATGGCGGTAGGTGTCCTTGCCCGGATGGTCGATGTCGAACCGGTGGTGCGCATGCTTGACCACCGACACGCGCTGGCCCTGCTGCTTGAGCACAGGGATCAGCTTCTCGACCAGCGTGGTCTTGCCGGCGCCCGAATAGCCGGCAAATCCGACGACCTTCATCGCCATCAGTCGCAGTGCTGCGCGATGTACGCCTGGATAGCCTCGACATCGGAAGGCAGCTTGACGACACGCTTGGGCAGCGCCTCGATGCCTTCGAAACGCGCCGGGCGGTCCGGCTCATGGCCCAGGGCTTCGACGATGGTCTCGGCGAACTTGATC
>JAQGMX010000309.1 GCA_028292145.1 Variovorax sp. | reverse complement strand
AGCTGATGGACGACGACAAGCGCCAGTACATGCAGCCGACCCAGGCCCGCACGCTGGCCGAAATCATCGAAGGCGCAGACGTGTTCCTGGGCCTGTCGGCCGGCGGCGTGCTGAAGCCGGCGATGGTTGCCAAGATGGCGCCGCGCCCGGTGATTTTCGCGCTGGCGAACCCGAATCCCGAAATCGCCCCCGAAGACGCGCATGCCGTGCGCGACGACGTGATCATGGCCACCGGCCGCACCGACTACCCGAACCAGGTCAACAACGTCCTGTGCTTCCCGTACATCTTCCGCGGTGCGCTCGATTGCGGCGCCACCACGATCACCGACGAGATGGAAGTCGCCGCCGTCCACGCTATCGCCGATCTGGCGCAAGCCGAGCAGAGCGAGCGCGTGGCTGCGGCCTATGTGGGTGAGAAGCTGAGTTTCGGCCCCGAATACCTGATCCCGAAGCCGTTCGACCCGCGCCTGATGATGAAGATCGCGCCGGCCGTCGCCAAGGCGGCGCAGGAAAGCGGCGTCGCGACGCGCCCGATCACCGACCTCGACGCCTACCGCGACAAGCTGCAAAGCTTCGTCTATGCGTCCGGCACGATGATGAAGCCGATCTTCGACGCGGCCAAGCGCGCGACCAAGAAACGCGTCGCCTTCAGCGAAGGCGAGGAAGAGCGCGTGCTTCGCGCGGTACAGATCGTGGTTGACGAAGGCATCGCCCGCCCGACGCTGATCGGCCGCCCGGCGATCATTGCGCAGCGCATCGAGAAATTCGGCCTGCGCCTGAAGGAAGAGCTCGACTACGACATCGTCAACGTCGAGCAGGACCACCGCTACCGCGACTTCTGGCAGACCTACCACCGCATGACCGAACGCCTCGGCACGACCGTGCAGACAGCCAAGATCGAGATGCGCCGGCGCCTGACGCTGATCGGCTCGATGCTGCTGCACAAGGGCGAGGTTGACGGTCTCATCTGTGGTACCTGGGGCACCACGCAGACCCACCTGCATCACATCGACCAGGTCATCGGCAAGCGCCCCGGCGGCTGTGCCAGCACGTCGCAGAACGTGCCGGTCTATGCCTGCATGAACGGCCTGCTGCTGCCCGATCGCCAGGTTTTCCTGGTGGACACGCACGTCAACTACGACCCGTCGCCCGAAGAGCTGGCCGAGATCACGACCATGGCAGCCGAGGAAATGATGCGCTTTGGCCTCAAGCCAAAGGCTGCGCTGCTGTCGCATTCGAATTTCGGCACGACCAGCCAGCCGAGCGCACTCAAGATGCGCCGCGTGCTCGAACTGCTGCGCGAACAGGCGCCCTGGCTCGAAGTCGACGGCGAGATGCACGGCGACGTGGCGCTCGACGGCAAGCAGCGTGCGCAGGTTATGCCGCACAGCGCGCTGTCGGGCAATGCGAACCTGCTGGTGTTCCCCAACCTCGACGCAGCCAACATCTCGTACAACCTGCTCAAGACCGCGGCCGGCGGCAACATCGCCATCGGCCCGGTTCTTCTCGGTGCTGCAAAACCTGTTCACATTCTTACGGCCAGCGCGACCGTGCGACGCATCGTGAACATGACCGCACTGACGGTCGCCGACGCCAACGCCGACCGCTGATCGGCTAGTCAGCGCAGCGGCCCTGTCGGACGACAGCGGCCGCTCACTTTCCCAGGATTTTCAATGGCCGGTAGCCTGCCCATTTTTTGGGCACGCGCTTGCTATTTGTGCCTGTCTGGTGCACACTGGCGGGCTTGAATTTACGGGTTAACCCCACGGTTGATTCCCGATTCGGCCCCCCGCTCTTTTTCCTTGTGGTGCACCCATGGCGGCTCACGCCTCGATCACGTCTCTTGCTTCCCGATTCGTCCTTGCAGCCTGCCTGCTTGCGAATCTGGCGATGGGAACGACCGAGGCGCAGGCCCGTGACGGCACCGGCATGGCTGCGAGGCAGCTGTCCCAGGAATCGATCCCGCTGGCCGAGCTGCCCGCACAGGGCCAACGCACCTATCAAGCCATCCTCGACGGCGGTCCCTTCCGCCACGACAAGGACGGCACGGTGTTCGGCAACCGCGAACGGCTTCTGCCGCCCGAACGGCGCGGACACTACCGCGAATACACGGTCGACACACCCGGTGCCTCCAACAGAGGTGCCAGGCGCATCGTCTGCGGCGGCAGGAAAGAAACCGGCGAAAAACGCAATTCGCCTACAGCGGCCTGCTGGTACACAGCGGACCACTACGCAAGCTTCCGGCGCATCGTGCCATGAGCTTTGAACTGGATGATCGGAACGGCGCAGTCTCGCGCCCCGAAGAAAAGATGATGACGACAACCATGGAAAGACCAGCGGAGATGACCTTATCCCTTCGTGCCGTGCGCCCCAATATCGTGCAGTCGATTCGCGCTTTCCGCGTGAGCGAATTGCAGGAAGCTGCGCAATCGGCGGGGCAGCATTTTCTGTATGCGAATCTGGCCAATGCCCAGACCAAGCAGGACGTGCTCGACCTCATCGCACAGCAATTCACCTTCCCGTCGCATTTCGGCAAGAACTTCGACGCGTTGTACGACTGCATGACCGACCCCCTGCACAAGTCGGGCCCGCAGCCCGGCTTCATCGTCGTGCTCGAGCAGATCCCGGCCAACGGCAAGTTCGACAAGGAAGCGCGCGAGCAACTGCTCGACATCTTCCGCGATGCGTCCGACTACTGGGGAGACCGGAAGATACCGTTCAGGTGCTTCTATTCTTTTCTGTAGCCCGTTCTGCAAACACCAGCCAAGCAGAACGGGCGAATGAGGCTTTGAACGGCAATGCGCCGACCCTGGGTATCGAGGTTCCGGCCGTCGATCCCACCGCCGAAAAGATGCCGACCGACAAGTTGGTCGACGTATCGCCCCTGGCGCTGCGCATGAGCAGCCCCTTCAATTCAGGGTACTGGCTCAGCGCCGCCTGATCGCCGAAGCGCTTTCAGGCGCTTCAAGGCGCTTCGGCACCATGAAAAAGCCCGTCGACGACGGGCTTTTTCATGGTCGCAATCGCACAAGATTCACGCGATTCGATCGATTTCCGGCGGCACCGCCTGCGCCAGCGCCACGTATTCGGCAACCGGCACTTCCTCGGCCCTGCGCTGCACGTCGAACGTGCCGACGAAGCCGTGCAGCTCCAGCCATTTGCCCAGCGTGTGCCGCATGATCTTGCGGCGCTGGCTGAATGCCACCTGCACGATTTCGCTCAGGCGCTTCGGATCGACGTCGGGCGGCTGCGCGAGCGGCACCATGCGCACGACGGCGCTGTCGACGCGCGGCGGCGGAACGAAGCTTTCCGGCGGCACGAAAAGGATGTTCTCCATCGTGTAGCGCCACTGCAGCATCACGCTGAGGCGGCTGTAGTCCGAGGTGGCCGGCCGCGCCACCATGCGGTCGATCACTTCCTTCTGCAGCATGAAATGCTGGTCGGCGATCAGCGGCGCGTAGCCGAGCAGGTGGAACAGGATCGGCGTGGAGATGTTGTAGGGCAGGTTGCCCACCACGCGCAACGCCTTCGCGGCGCCATCTTCCGCTGCCGGCGCACCAAGCCTCGCAGCCAATGCCGCGAAATCGACCTTCAGCACATCGGACTCGATGACGTCGAGCTGCCCATGTCCGCGCAGCCGTTGCGCCAGATCGCGGTCCAGCTCGATCACGGTCAGCCGGCCGAGCCGTTCAACCAGCGGTTGCGTCAGCGCCGCGAGCCCCGGCCCGATCTCGACCATCGCGTCGCCCGGTTGCGGCGCAATCGCATCGACGATCGCATCGATGATGCCGCCGTCGGACAGAAAGTGCTGGCCGAAGCGCTTGCGCGCGATGTGCTGCGCCATTACTGAGGGGTTTCGCGGAATTCGACGTAGGCGCGGGCACGCACTTCCTGCGTCCAGGTTTCGAACGCCTCATCCGTCTTCTTTTCGCGCAGTGCGTTGCGTCCGGCTTCGCGCAGTTCGGCCTGGGTCAGCTGCGACTCGCGACGGCCTTCGACCTCGATCAGATGGACGCCGAAACGCGTCACGACCGGATCGCTGACCTGTCCCGGCGCGAGCCGCTCGACCACTTCCTCGAATTCCGGCACAAACTGGCCCGGCCGCGTCCAGCCCAGCTCGCCGCCGTCCTTGGCGCTGCCGTCTTGCGAGTTGTCGCGCGCCAGACCGGCGAAATTTGCCGTGCCGGCCTGCAGGCGGCGCTTGAACTCGGCCAATTGCTCGATCGCCTGCGCGGTGCTGCGCTGGGCATCGGTGCGCAGCAGGATGTGGCGGACCTGCGTCTGCGTGACCGTGCCTTCGCCGATGCCGCCCTGCTGCGCCTTGGCCAGCACCTTGAGGACGTGAAAGCCGGCCGGCGAACGGACCGGGCCGGCGATGCCGTTGACCGCAGTGGTCTGCGTCGCCTCGACGAACAGCGGCGGATAACGGTCGACGGCGCGCAGGCCAAGCACGCCGCCGCTTGCGCGATCGGGTGCATCGGACATTTCGCGCGCCAGCTTGGCGAAGTCTTCGCCGGAACGGGCGCGATCGGCGATCGAGCGAGCCTTCTGCTGCGCCGTGGCGATCTGCGCTTCGGTCGCGTTCTCGGGCACGACGACCAGCACCTGCGCGAGGTTGATTTCCTGCGGCTTGGCCGCATTGCGCTGTTCCTGCAGATACTGGTCGACCTCGACGTCGCTGATCTTCACGCGGCTGTTGACTTCACGCTCGCGCAGACGGGTCAGAAGCAGCTGATTCTTGAGGTCGGTGCGGAATTCCGACTGCGACATGCCTTCTGCGACCACGCGCCGACGCAGTTCCGGCACCGTGATCTGGTTCTGGCGCGCCACGGTTTCTTCGGCCTGATCGATCGCGATGTCGTCGATCTTGATGCCGTTTTCCTTGGCCAGCTGCAGCTGGGCGCGCTCGGCGATGATGCGTTCCAGCACCAGCCGCGTCAGTTCGGGGCGCGGCATGCGCTGCGCCGCTTCAGGGTTCTCGCGCACGATGCGCTCGACGCGGCTTTGCACTTCGGTGTTGGTGATCGGCTCGGAATTCACCAGCGCGACGATGAATTCGGCCGCGCGCTGACCCGTCGGCTGCGGCGCATCGGCACGCGGCACGGTCGGCGAAACCCCCATGCGCATGATGTCCGTGATCCCGCCGCCGCCCGGCGGACGCAACCCCAGCCCCTGCGCCTGAACACCGGTGACAAGGAAAGCGGTAGTGAGCGCCACGGCGCCCGTTGCCGTCAAGCCAAGAACACCGCGGAACCGGCTCCGCCGGACCGCTGGTGTTGCCCCCTGCAAGGGGGTTGGCGAAGCGACACGAAGTGCGCGAAGACTGGGGGTGAATTTCATGTTTAGTCGTATTGGGTGAAGCGGCTCGTCATGTCGCCTCCAGGCTGGCGCAGGGGCTGGTAGCGCTGGATGTTCTGCGTCAGGGTGCGCAACGGGCTGGTGCCGACGCTGGCGAAGCCGACGAATTCGAGCTGGAACATGATCCGCGTGTTGGTTGAGACCTGTCCGGTCGTCAGACGTTCCAGCACGATGCGCCCGATATAGCAGCAGCCATCGTATTCGACGCCGATCACGCCGTCGGTGAGCCGGCTTTCCTTCAGGCTGTAGTTGAGACGGCCCACCGCGTACCAGCGTCCGCCGCCGGCCCCCTTGCCGGCCGGCAGAACCTTGCCCTTGTCGCCCCAAAAGTCGTTGAGCGGCCACTGGAAACCCATGTCGATCGACTTGCTGCCGTCGTTCACCAACGGCGTGGTGTCCGCCTGGTAGCGGAACGCCAGGTTGAGGTTGTGGTACGGCGCCGGGTTGTACCGCGTGCTCACCGTGGTGCGCTCGGAGCGCTGCGAATCGGGGTTGTACTGGACGGTGGTGTCCAGGCTCCACTTCGGCGTCCAGTTGATCTGGGCGCCGAGCAGCACGTCGCTCAACCGGTCGGTGACCGGAAGAACGCCGGGCAGCGTGACCTTCTGGTCGGCGAAACGCAGCCGCTGGGCGACACCGAAGCGCGCCGCCTCGATGCCGCTGTCCGGGTCGATCAGCCGCGTGCTGACGCCGAGCGTGAGCAGGTTGCTGTCGGAGATGCGGTCGTTGCCGGAATACGCGTTCTCCGTGTAGATGGTCGCGAAGTTGAAGTCGTTGGCCGCGCTGTCGTAGACCGGCAGCTGGCTCTGGTCGCGGTAGGGCGTGCGAACGTAGTAGGCGCGCGGCTCCAGCGTCTGAAGGAAGGCCCGGCCGAAAAAGTTGGCATCGCGCTCGAACACCAGCCCGCTGTCTAGGCTGAAGGTCGGCAGGGTGCGGGTCGCCGACGTGGCACCACCGGCCAGCGGGGAATCGAACTGGTAGGCGGTCGAATTCAGGATCACCTTCGGGATCACGAAACTCGCCGGTGTGATCCACGGCCGGCTGACCGCCACCTGCCCGAACGCGCGCTCGCCGTCGGGCTGCTTGATGCCGTTGAGCAGCGGCGCGTAGAGCTGACTGGCGCTGAACCGGGTGTAGTCGAGCGATGTCGTGACATCGAAACCGCCCAGGTCGTACTTGGTGTTGTTGGCGGTGAGCTGCGGCAGCCGGTCATAGGGCGGCACGATCGGCGACAGGTCGTACTGCAGCGTCTGGTACTTCAGCGCCCGGAACTGGCCGCTCCAGTCGCCCTTGGCCCAGCTAAGCGAGCCCTCGGACGGCAGCAGCCGCGACGACAGCGTCGGCGTGCGCGAGAAATCGCGCCAGTAGTCGTTGTCGCTCACGCGGTTAATGGTCAGCGTACCGGTCAGCCTGTCGAGTCCGAACGGTTTCGGGTCGAAGGACTGGTTGTGGCTGGTCCAGATGCCCCAGCGATCGCGGTCGCGCAGGGTGTCGCTGGGCATGTAGTCGAGGCGCAGCGTGCCCCGATAGGCGCTTTCCAGATACCGGAACTCGCTGCCGACATTGACGCCGCGCTTGCTCATGAACGTCGGATACAGCGTGGCATCGCGGTTGGGCGCGATATTCCAGTAGTACGGCTGCAGCAGCTCGATGCCGTTGACGCTGTCGACGCCGAACAGCGGCGGCAGCAGCCCGCTCTTGCGCTGGTTGTTGAGCGGGAAGCTCAGCGAAGGAAACGCAGGCGTGGTGACGCCCATGAAACTCATGCGCGCATCGGTCGCGACGCCGACGTTTTCCTCGGTGTCGGTGGTCAGCGTGGCCGCGCTCAGCAGCCAGGCGGGCATCCAGCCGGGATAGTCCTCGATGCGGCAGGTGGTGTAGGTGGCGCTGCGCGCGACCGACACGTTGGCGTCGACGAAATCGATGCGCTCCGCGTCGCCGTGGCCGCCGGTCTCGAGAAAACGGTAGCGGACGTTGTTGAAGAAGCCCTCGAAGGTTTCGAGCTTCAGTTCAAGCTCGGGACCTTCGTAGATGTTGCCGGCCTGATTGACGCGGACGTTGCCGCGGGCCTTGGCCAGATCGTCCGGCTGGTAATACTCCAGCCGATCGGCGGTGATGACGGTATCGCCGCGGCGCACCGACGCATTGCCCTGGATCACCGTTTCGAGGTCGGGGCGCCCGGTGATGCTGTCGCCGGAGACGAAGTTCGGCCGTTGGGCCCGTTGGGCCTGCGGAATGACTTCGACCAGCGCCGGCGTGCGTTGCAGCGTGAGCGGCATGCCGATCCAGGCGGTCTCGGGGCTGCCGGGAGCGCCCTGCGCCTGTGCGGACGTCGGACTCAGCACCGGGATCAGCGCCAGCGTCAGCAAAGCCAAAGGCAGCGGAGGGCGCGAGGGACGTGACGGGCGCGAAGGGCGCCGGATGGACCGGCTCATTCGGAGCGGGCGCGCCAGGCGCGAAGACGGTTGGATTCAGACATGGGCAGCGTCGTCAGGATCGTCGAAGAGATCGGAGAGATCTGGGAACGGGGGCGCCAGGCACCACACGGAGGTGGCGAATTGCGCAGTGCCCGCGTGAGGCGGATTTGTAGAATCGATTATCCATGACCGCACCCTCGTTCCCGCCTGCTGGCGACACCCCCGTCAACGCTGCCGAAAACACGCCCGCCGCCACGGCCCCCATCGTCTGGAGCGACCCGGCGCGCGGCGACGCTTTCGCGAAGTGGCTCGCGCGCATCGTGCCGGCGCAGCGGCTGCTGCCGCAGACCGTGCGCCTGGCGTCGGCCGATGCCAGCTTTCGCCGCTATTTCCGCATCGACACGGATCGGTCGAGCCCCGACGCCGGCAGCGCCCCGACCCGCATCGTGATGGACGCGCCGCCCGCCCAGGAAGACAGCGCACCCTTCGTGAAGGTCGCGCAGCTGATGCGCGAGGCCGGCGCCCACGCGCCGCAGGTGCTCGACTGGGACACGGAGAACGGCTTCCTGCTGCTCGACGATCTCGGCCACCAGACGATGCTCGACGTCATCGACCCGGACGACGCCGAAGCCAGCCGTCCGCTGTATGACGAAGCCATTGACGAGCTCATCCGCTGGCAACTCGCGTCGAAACCCGGCGTGCTGCCGCCCTACGACCGCGCACTGCTGGAGCGCGAGCTGGCGCTGTTCCCCGACTGGTACGTCACCCGGCATCGCGGCATCGCCGTCGAGGGCAAGCTCCAGGAGCGCCTCGAACGCAGCTTCAGGCTGATCGTCGAAAGCAACCTCGCATCGCCGACGGTCTACGTGCACCGCGACTTCATGCCGCGCAACCTGATGGTTCCCGCGCCCGGCAGCACGCAGAAACGGCTCGGCGTGCTCGACTTCCAGGATGCCGTCCACGGCCCGATCACCTACGACATCGCCAGCCTGATGCGCGACGCCTTCCTGAGCTGGAACGAGGATTTCGTGCTCGACGTCACCGTCCGCTACTGGCAGGCGGCACGCAAGGCCGGTCTGCCGGTCGACGAGGATTTCGGCGCCTTCTACCGCGCGGTCGAATGGATGGGCCTGCAGCGCCATCTCAAGGTCGCCGGCATCTTCGCGCGCCTCACGCTGCGCGACGGCAAGCCGAAGTACCTGGCCGACACGCCGCGTTTCATCGCTTACATCCGCGCAACCGCCGGCCGCTACACCCAGCTGACGCCGTTGCTGCGCGCCATCGACGAGATCGAAGGCACGCAGGCGCAGGTCGGCTTCGCCTACGGCCGGGTCTGACGCGGTGGCGCGCTTCTTCTGCGCCGTGGCGCTTCGTTCCGGCGACACGCTTTCGCTGCCGCCCGGCGCCGCACGCCATGTCCAGGTTTTGCGGATGCAGCCCGGCGAGGCGCTCACGCTGTTCGACGGCAACGGCGGCGAGTACGCGGCCACGGTCGAGCGCATGGGCCGCAGCGAGGTGACGGTCGTCGTCGGCGCGCACGATCCGGTCGAGCGCGAGGCCGGCGCCGTCGTGCATCTGGCGGCCGGCATGCCGGCCAACGAGCGCATGGACTGGCTGGTCGAGAAAGCCACCGAACTCGGCGTCGCCAGCATCCAGCCGCTGATGAGCGCGCACGGCGTGCTCAAGCTGGTCGGCGAACGCGCCGAGAAGAAGCGCGCGCACTGGGAAGCCATCGCCATCGCGGCCTGCGAACAGTGCGGCCGCAACCGCGTGCCGGTGATCCATCCGGTGCGGGCGTTCGCCGACTGGATCGGCACACTGGACGACGGCGACATCGACGCGCCGCAGCGGCTGATCCTGAGCCTGGCGCCCGGTTCACAGGACATCGGTCGGAAGATCGCCGGCAACGAGGCTTCGCGCGCCTGGCGCGTGCTCAGCGGCCCCGAAGGCGGCCTGAGCGCCGGCGAAGAAGCCCGCGCGCTGGCCGAAGGCTTCGCGCCCGTCACGCTCGGAACGCGCGTGCTGCGCGCCGAAACGGCCGGTCTCGCTGCGCTTGTTTCGCTGACATCGCTGACTTTGCCCGCCCGGGCCGGCGCATGACGCTGGCACGGCCGCGCGCAACGTCGCGGCGCTGGTCGTGCCGCCGCGTGTCCGCGGGCCTGCTGATGAGCGCCTGCCTGTGCGCCGGCGCATGGGCGCAACCCGGCGTCGAGAGCCGCAGCGGCGCGTCGTCGGCCTCCTGGCCGGTGCGGCCGGAAGTCGACCGGGCCTACGTGCGGCTGCTCGGCTCACCCGCCGTCGCCGACCTGCTCGAAGCCGTCAAGGCCGACCATCCCCGCGCCACCGAAGACCTGCGGCTGCTGACCGAGATCGAGGCGCCGCCGTTCAGGGAACAGGCGCGCGCCGAAGCCTTTCTGGCCCGCATGAAGGCCGTCGGCCTTTCTGACGCCTATATCGACGGCGAAGGCAACGTGATCGGCCTGCGCAAGGGCGCCGGGAACAGCCGGGGGCGCGGCCCGAAACTGCTGGTGTCCGCACACCTCGACACCGTTTTCCCCGCCGGAACCGACGTTCAGGTGAAAGAGCGCGACGGCCGGCTGTACGCGCCGGGCATCTCCGACGACACGCGCGGGCTGGCCGTCCTGCTGTCGTGGATCAAGGTGCTCAACGACAGCAAGATCGGCACGGTCGGCGACCTGCTTTTCGTCGGCAGCGTCGGCGAAGAGGAGTTGGGCAACCTGCGCGGCATGAAACGCCTGTTCGCCGACCACCGCGACATCGACGGCATGGTCGGGCTGGAGCCGGCCGGCGACGGCATGGTGATCGTCTCCGGCACGGCAAGCCGGCGTCATCAGGTGACGTTCGAAGGTCCGGGCGGCCACAGCTACGCGGATTTCGGCAAGGTGCCGAGCGCGATCCACGGCATGGGCCGCGCGATCGCGAAGATCGCCGACATCCGTCCGGCCGGCTATCCGCGCACCACCTTCACGGTCGGAACGGTGTCGGGCGGCAGTTCGGTCAACACCATCGCCGCGCAGGCGCGCATGGCGGTCGACATCCGCTCCGATGGCATGCCCGCGCTGGCCCGCACCGAGCGGCGCATCCTCAGCGCGATCGACCTGGCAGTGGCCGAAGAGAACCGGCGCTGGGGCGTCGCGACGCTCGTGGCTTCGGTGCGGCTGATCGGCGACCGGCCGGGCGGGCGTACGCCGTCCGACACGCCGATCGTCGAAGCCGCGATGCGCGCCAACACCGCCTTCGGCCTTCGCACGACGCTGGTCGGCGCCAGCACCGATGCGA
>JAQGMX010000273.1 GCA_028292145.1 Variovorax sp. | reverse complement strand
CCATCCCGAACAGGACAGTGAAACGCGTCAGCGCCGATGATAGTGCGGGTTCCCGTGTGAAAGTAGGTCATCGTCAGGCTCTTACAGCCTAGAACGCCCAACCATCTGATGATGGTTGGGCTTTCTTCATTTGTGCTTCCAGATTGCGATTTGCAACGAGTCAGCGATGCATTCGATTAGAGCCAGCAATGCTGGCGCTTTCGCAGTCCGTTGCCTTTCCCGAAGCAAAAACGCAACGATTCACGTGTTTGGCAACGGTACATGCACACTTAGTCCGGCTAATCAAACCGGTATCGTGGCAAATGGGTGAAAACCCTTATATTTGAGCCATGCATCCCGCCAAGGCCTTCTTCCTCGCCTCCATTGGCGTTGGCTCGCTCTCGAAGCCAACCGTTGTCGATGTACAGCCGCGCGGTCGTGTCGGGGCATCTCCGCTGATGGTGCCTATCCGGTCGATCGGTCCACGTGAGCGGGAAAGAGTCAAAAGTCATCTTCTTGCATTGACTTCGGGGGATCGTTACCTTCGCTTTGGCTACGCAGCTTCCGATGAACAGATCGGGCGTTATGTGGAGGCGCTTGACTTCGAACGCGACGAACTGTTCGGCATTTACAACCGCAAGCTTGATCTGATCGCGATGGCCCACGTCGCTTTTGCGCCGCCCGAGCAGTACAGCGATTGTGCGGAGTTCGGTGTCTCGGTCGCTGCGCATGCGCGTGGACGTGGCTATGGTGCACGGCTCTTCGAGCGTGCGGTGGTGGTGGCCCGCAACGAGGGCGTCGGCATGCTGTTCATCCATGCGTTGAGCGAGAACGCAGCGATGCTGAAGATCGCGCGCAAGGCGGGTGCGACGGTGGTGCGAAGTGGTTCGGAGTCCGAAGCCCATCTCGAGTTGCCCTCTGCCACCCTTGACAGCCGCATGAGTGAGATTGCGCTGGCCCAGTTTGCCGAAGTCGACTATCAAATCAAGAATCGCGCCAAGCAGTTCTGGTCTTTCCTGGCGAGTATTCAGGAGGTGCGAAGCGGCATCCGCGCTGCTCGTGAGAAATCAGCGCCGTGACAGCTCAAGTCGAGCTTAAGTCGCTTGGTTTCTAAGTCGCTCGATTTCGCAGGCGATTTGCAATCCGTTATCCTTCACGCTCCCTAACTCCGCCCTGCCGCAGTGGCCGAACCTCACTCAGACCGCATACCCGTCGAACGGGAAGACAAACGCAGCTTTCTTCAAAAACTCGCTGAATTCATCCATCCCGGACCGGATTCGCGAGACGAGCTGATCGAAACACTGGCCGACGCCGAGGACAACGACGTCATCGGCCCCGAATCGCGCGTCATGCTCGAAGGCGTTCTGCGAATGGCCGACATGACTGCCGGCGACGTGATGGTTGCCGCGCCGCGCATGGATCTTGTCAACATCGACTCGCCCTACGACGCGCTGCTGCACGTCGTGATCGACACTGCGCACTCTCGTTTCCCTGTGTATGAAGGCGAGAAGGAAAACATCATCGGCATTTTGCTTGCGAAGGATCTGCTGAAGTTGCAGCGTTCGCCGAGCCTGAACATCCGCGCCTTGCTCCGACCGGCCGCATTCGTTCCCGAAAGCAAGGGCTTGAACGATGTGCTGCATGACTTCCGCGGCAATCGCAACCACTTGGCGATCGTCATCGATGAATTCGGCCGCGTGGCCGGACTGATCACCATCGAGGACGTGCTTGAGCAGATCGTCGGCGAGATCGAGGACGAGTTCGACATCGCCGAGGATGCGGGCGACATCTTCGGTTTGGCCGATCACACCTATCGGGTGTCCGGCGATACGCCGATCGAACGTGTGGCCGAAGCATTCGGCATCACCTTCGATGCCGAAGCGCTGACTGAGGATTTCGACACGATTGGCGGTCTCATCGCGCATGAGATGGGCCACGTCCCGAAAAAGGGCGAGCACCACGCACTCGGCGGGTTCGATTTCGTCGTGTTGCACACGAAGGGCGGGGCGGTGCGCTGGTTCCGCGTCTCCCCTGCACGCGGCAGCGATAGCTCGGACTAAGCGCTTCGATGGCCGGGTCACGCGGAGTCGCGCCAGAGGGGCGTATGGTTGGACGCCTGGCTGTGTTGGTCATTGCAGGGCTCCTGCAGGCCGTTTCGATCGCTGCGCCCTGGAACGGCCAACCGCTTTGGTGGCTGCAACTGCTCTCTCTTGCCGTACTCGTCTGGCTGCTGGACGGCCTGCGCCTCACACCATCAGTTGGTCGCAGCGAGGACCTCGCCCCACGCCATCCGCGCATCACGCGGTGGCGCAGCGGATTGTTCTGCAGCTGGCTTTTCACAACGACCTGGCTCTGCGGCACCTTCTGGTGGCTGTACGTTTCCCTGCACACCTACGGCGGCCTTGCCGCACCGCTGGCCGTGATCGCGGTACTGGCCCTTGCGGCTGGACTCGCTCTTTATTACGCGATCGCGTGCAGCTTCTACGTCGCATATGCGCCGAAGAACCGTTTTGGCGCAGCGATGCTGTTCGCTGCACTGTGGACGCTCGGCGAGTTGTTGCGCGGCAGCTGGTTCACGGGGTTCCCTTGGGGCGCCGTTGGTTATGCGCATGTCGACGGGCCCCTGGGACGCTACGCGCCATGGTTGGGCGTCTATGGGCTCGGGGCCGTGGCGGCGGCGGTTTCGGCACTGGCCGCAAGCGGTCTGCTTGCAGTGCTGACCAAAAGCCGTTCGGATCGCAACGGCCGCTCGGCAATGGCTGCACCGCTCGCCTCCGCTGCGGTGATCGCCGTTTTCCTCGGTGCGCCGTTCGTCCTCGATCTGCTGCGCACACGTGCCGACGCGCCGTCGCTGGCGCGCGGCCGGCTGACGGTCGCGCTGCTGCAAGGAAATATCCCGCAGGACGAAAAATTCGTGCCGAGCGGCGGCATTGCCACGGCATTGCGCTGGTACGGCGACGAACTGCGCGCAGCCACCGCGCCGCTCGTCATTACGCCGGAAACCGCGTTGCCCGTGCTTCCCTCGCAACTGCCTCCGGGCTATTTCGATGCGATCACGGCGCGCTATGTCGGTGGCAACCAGGCGGCCATCATCGGATTGCCGTTGCGATTCGAAGAGCCGGGTTCTGGTGGTGCGGCTCCGGCCGTGAGCTACCGCAATGCCGTCCTTGGCTTCCAGCCGCAAGTTGCCGGCAGCGCGAGCCAGACGGCGTACCGCTACGACAAGCACCATCTCGTGCCCTTCGGCGAATTCGTGCCGGGCATGTTCCGCTGGTTCACCGACCTGATGAACATTCCGCTGGGCGATTTCCGAAGCGGCGGTCTCGCGCAGGCGCCGTTCGTCTGGATGGGCCAGCGCATCGCGCCGAACATCTGCTACGAGGATCTGTTCGGCGACGAGATCGGCGCAAACTTTCGCGACGCAGCCGGCGCGCCGACGATGCTGCTCAACGTCAGCAACATCGCCTGGTTCGGCGACACGGTCGCCATCGATCAGCACCTCGCCATCTCGCGGATGCGCGCGCTCGAATTCGAACGTCCGATGGTGCGTGCAACGAACACCGGCGCGACGGTGGTGATCGACCATCTGGGCCGGGTGACCGATGCGTTGCCGCGGCTGACCCGCGGCGTGCTGGTGGCCGATGTCGAGGGGCGGGGCGGCATCACGCCGTTTGCATGGTGGGTTTCGAGATTCGGGCTATGGCCGCTTTGGGGCTTCGTACTGCTGACGATTGGTGCGGCCTTCGCAGCCGGATTGCGTCACCGGGGCTGATTCCAGTTGCGGCATGGTTCGATGCCGGCTTGGCATCGATCGTGCGTATGCGATGACCGGAGCGCCTGTATCGTTCCGCGGCCTCTCTCGAGGCCTTCTCGTCTCATCCCCAAATCAGGAGCTATCCCATGCAATTCCCAACCCGCATGCGCGCCTTCGCGGCGACCGCCATGCTGCTCGCCGCGAGCGCCATCGCTCAGGCACAGAACGCTGCACCTGCTGCACCGGCGGCGTTGCCCAACGTCGTGATCCTCGCCACCGGCGGCACCATCGCCGGCGCCGGCGCTTCGGCCATCAACAGCGCGACCTATGCGGCTGCCAAGGTCGGCGTCGAGAAGCTGATCGCCGGCCTGCCGGAACTCGCCAAGGTCGCCAACGTCAAGGGCGAACAGGTATTCCAGGTGGCGTCCGAAAGCCTGACCGACGACAACCTGCTGACGCTCGCCAAGCGCGTCTCCGCGCTGTCGAAGCAGAGCGACGTCGACGGCATCGTCATCACCCACGGCACCGACACGCTCGAGGAAACGGCGTTCTTCCTCACCCTGACCGTGCACACGAACAAACCGGTCGTCGTCGTCGGCTCAATGCGGCCGGGCACCGCGCTGTCGGCCG
>JAQGMX010000253.1 GCA_028292145.1 Variovorax sp. | reverse complement strand
CACGCAAAGAACGAGGTCCGGCTGTCCGGTCGCCATGTGCTGATCACCGGTGCCGGCGGCGGTATCGGGCTGGCGATCGCCGAAGCCTGCGTTGCGCAGGGCGCGCGCTGCAGCGTGGTCGACCGCGACGTCGAGGCGAGCGCGGCTGCGCATGCGCTGATGCAGGCCCATCCCGACACGCTGCACTACATCGCCGCCGACGTGACCGACCGCGCAGCGATTGACCGCATGCTCACCGAAGCCGTCGCGCAGTTCGGTCCGCTCCATGCGCTGGTCAACAACGCGGCGTTGTTCGACATGGCGCCGCTGCTGGAGAGTGACGAAGCCTCGTTCGACCGGCTGTTCGCCGTCAACGTGAAAGGCATGTTCTTCACGATGCAGGCGGTGCTTCGGCACATGGTCGATGCGGGTACGCGCGGCGCATCGGTGGTCAATCTGGCTTCACAGGCCGGGCGCCGCGGCGAGGCGCTCGTTTCGCACTATTGCGCGACCAAGGCGGCCGTCATCAGCTACACGCAAAGCGCCGCGCTGGCGATGGCGCCGCACGGCATCCGCGTCAACGGCATCGCGCCCGGCGTGGTCGATACGCCGATGTGGGCCGAGGTCGACGCGCTTTTTGCGCGTTACGAGAACCTTCCCATTGGCGAGAAGAAGCGGCAGGTCGGCCTGGCCGTTCCGCTCGGCCGCATGGGAACGCCGTCCGATATTGCCGATGCGGTCGTATTCCTGGTCAGCGACGAGGCCCGCTACATCAGTGCGCAGACGCTCAACGTCGACGGTGGTAGCGTCATGAGCTAGCCCCATGACGACCGCACGCACCCGCCAGACGCCGCGCCAGAGACAGCCCGAGCTGGAGAGCGAATTCGCACGCTCGCCCCAGCTGGGCTACGAGGCGTCGGACGAAACCGGCGTGGTGCGCTGTCTGTCGCATGGCTATCCGACACCGCTCGCCCGCTGGCATTTCCACGACGAGTACGAGCTGCACCTGATGACGGCGACATCCGGCAAGGCTTTCATCGGCGACTGGATCGGGCCGTTCCAGCCCGGGCATCTGGTGCTCTGCGGCCCGCGCCTGCCGCACAACTGGATTTCCTTCGACGTGCCCGAAGGCGGTGTCGCCGAGCGCGACCGCGTGATCCAGTTCCGGCATGAGCCGATCGAGCGCGCAGCGGAGGATATTCCTGAGCTGCGCGAGGTGAAGCAGCTGCTCGAACGGGCGAAGCACGGCATCGAATTCTTCGGCCTGTCCGAACGGGCGCATGAACACTGGCATGCGGTAAAGGCGGTGCGCGGACTGCGTCGTTTCGGCATCTTCTGCGAGTTTCTGGCCGACCTGGCGCAATGCACCGACTACCGGCTGTTGTCGACGGTGCAGATCCAGGGTGCCGAAGCCGATGCACAGGTCGACCAGATCAACGGCGTCGTCAACCGCATCACCGCCAACGTGAACGAGACGATCAGCATGGGTGAGATCGCGGCCGAGCTCGGCATGAGCGAGAGCCGCTTCAGCCGCTTCTTCCGCCGGTCGACCGGCAACAGCTTCACCGACTTCGTGAACCGCGTGCGCATCAACAGTGCCTGCCATCTGCTGATGCAGACCGACCATCTGGTGACCGACATCTGCTACCAGGTCGGCTTCAACAACGTCGCGAACTTCAACCGGCGCTTTCTAGAAATCAAGGGCCTGACGCCGACAGAATTCCGTCGTCAGGCCGATTCGCGGTTCGGCGGCAGCCTCTAGAAATTCAGCGAAGACTTTTCATAAGACTTTTTCATGTATCTCGGACTCGATCTCGGCACCTCCGAACTGAAGGCGGTGCTTCTGGCGGACGACCACCGCATCATCGGCGTGGCGCGTGCGCCGCTCACCGTGAGCCGGCCGCAGCCGCTCTGGTCGGAACAGTCGCCGTCGCAGTGGTGGGACGCGCTGGAGGCGGTGATGCAGACGCTGCGCACCGAGCAAGCCGATGCGCTTGCTTCCGTGCGCGCGATCGGACTTTCGGGGCAGATGCACGGCGCGGTGCTGCTCGACGAGGCCGGCAAGGTGCTGCGTCCGGCCATTCTGTGGAACGACGGCCGCAGTGCCTTGCAGTGCGAGCAACTCACGGTTGCGGTACCGCGTCTCGGTGAGCTGGCCGGCAATCTGGCGATGCCGGGATTCACCGCACCGAAGCTGATGTGGGTGCGCGAACACGAGCCCGCGCTTTTCGCAAAGACACGCCACGTGCTGCTGCCGAAGGATTGGCTGCGCTGGCGCCTGAGCGGCGAGATGGTGAGCGACATGTCGGATGCGGCCGGCACGCTGTGGCTCGATGTCGGCGCGCGCGACTGGTCGGACGAGCTGCTGGCCGTGACGGGTCTCACGCGCGACCACATGCCGCGGCTGGTCGAGGGCAGTGCGGTGTCGGCAATGCTGTCGCCGAAACTGGCGGCGCGGTGGGGTCTCGGCGCCGACGTCGTCATCGCGGGCGGTGCGGGCGACAACGCTGCCAGCGCTGTCGGCATGGGCGTCGTAACAGCGGGGCAGGGCTTCGTGTCGCTGGGCACCTCGGGCGTGATCTTCGTCGTCACCGACCGCTTCGCACCTAACCCGGAAAAGGCGGTGCACGCTTTCTGCCACGCGCTGCCGGGCAGCTGGCACCAGATGTCGGTGATGCTGTCGGCGGCGAGCGCGCTGAGTTGGGCGGTGCGCGCGTTCGGTTTTGCCGACGAGGCTGCGTTGATCGCTTCCGCCTCAGGGTTGGACGACGCGGCACGCCGCAACGCGCCGTTGTTCCTGCCCTATCTGTCCGGCGAACGTTCACCGCACAACGATGCGCAGGCGCAAGGCGCATTGATCGGGCTGACGCATGCGCATGGCGCAGCGGACGTGGCCTATGCCGTGGTCGAGGGCGTGAGCTTCGGCTTGCGCGACGGTCTCGATACGTTGCAGCCGCCGCAAGGGGACATGGCGCTGGTCGGCGGCGGTGCGCGGAGTGCGTGGTGGGCGCAATTGTTGGCCGACATCCTGGAGGTGCCGCTCACCCTGGGGGAGGGCGGCGAGGCCGGTGGGGCACTGGGTGCGGCGCGACTGGCTTGGTTGGCCTGTCTGGGCAAAGGCGGCACCATCGATGCTGTGTGCCGTGCGCCGGTCGTTCGGCAACGCTTCGTGCCGGATGCATCGAGGGCCGAAGCGCATCGCGCGCGGCATGCGCGCTTCAAGTCCCTGTACCGCGCGCAGCGATCGATCCGTCAGGCGCCTGCGTTCACCAGCGCCGGTTGCACCTTGTAGGCATCAGGGAACACCCGCTTCAGATTCTCGACCTTGGGAATGTCGTTGATCACGATGTAGGGGTGGCTCGGGTTGCGCGTCAGGAAATCCTGGTGGTACGCCTCGGCCGGATAGAAGGTCTTGCCGGGCTCGATCGTCGTGACGATCGCCTTGCCGAAGACCTTGGTCTTGTCGAGTTGCGCGATGTAGCTCTTCGCGACGCGCGCCTGATCGGCATCGACAGGAAACACCGTCGAGCGGTATTGCGTGCCGGTGTCCGGTCCCTGGCGGTTCAGCTCGGTCGGGTTGTGCGCGACCGAGAAGTAGATCTGCAGCAGCTTGCCGTAGCTGACCTGCTTCGGGTCGTAGCTGATGCGCACCGCTTCGGCATGGCCTGTGCGGCCGGAGCCGATGGTGTCGTACTTGGCGGTCGATGCATCGCCGCCGGCATAGCCCGACACCGCGTTCGTCACGCCCTTCACGTGCTGGAAAACGCCTTGCACGCCCCAGAAGCAGCCGCCTGCGAACACGGCAGTCTGCATTGCCGGGGCGGATGTCGCTGCAACGTCGTCCGCCGGCGCTGGGATCACCACGGCGGCTTCCGCTGCGAATGACGGCATCGCGTGCCAGACGGCGGCGCCGGCCACGAGTGCGCAGAGCGCGAGCATCGGGCGGCGCGCCATCCTGAAAAGGCCGGGGGTCACGGTGGAATTCGAGGACTTGTTCATGGGTTCTGGCTTCCTTGGCTGTCCCGCATTGTTGAGGTTTTCCCAAGGGCGATCCGTGTGCGGGCAAGCCGACCACGACGAAGCCTTGGTTTCTAGCGCGTCGAATCGTGCTTACTTCTTCATGCCGTCTTTCGTCATGGCATCTTTCTTCATGCCGTCCTTGTGCATTGCATCCTTGGACATCGAATCCTTGGCCATGGCGTCCTTGGCCATGGCGTCCTTCTTCATCATGTCGTCGGCGGCGAATGCCGACACCGAGCCGATGGCCATGCAGGTGGCGAGGAGGGTTGCGGAGAGCTTGTTCATTTCAGTTTC
The DNA here is from genome assembly GCA_028292145.1 of Variovorax sp. Classification (GTDB taxonomy): domain Bacteria; phylum Pseudomonadota; class Gammaproteobacteria; order Burkholderiales; family Burkholderiaceae_C; genus Variovorax. Next base: position 599 of record JAQGMX010000253.1, on the reverse strand, counting down.
CTTCGAGTGGTTTCAGAAAAATCGGCACGGTTCGACATGAACACGGCCTTGCGTTTCGACAGCGTCGAGCCCCGTAAAAGGGCTCAACTGCCGCCGAACCAGTTGTAGCCCTGGTCTTCCCAATAGCCGCCAGGGTTGGTGTTGGTGACGAAGATCGCCTTGATGTGTTTCGGATTCTTGTAGCCAAGCTTCGTCGGCATCCGCAGCTTCATCGGGAAGCCGTATTTCGGCGGCAACGGCTGCCCGTCCCAGGTGAGCGCGAGCAGCGTCTGCGCGTGAAGCGCAGTCGGCATGTCGATGCTGGTGTAGTAGTCGTCGGCGCACTTGAATCCGACGTATTTCGCGCTCGTGTCGGCGCCGATGCGCTGCAGGAAGTCCGAGAACCGCACGCCGCCCCATTTGCCGATGGCGCTCCAGCCTTCGACGCAGATGTGCCGCGTGACCTGGTCGTGCTGCTGCATGGCGCGCAGTTCGGGCAACGTCCAGTTGCGCCTGTCGGCGACCATGCCCGTCACCTCGAGCTGGTAGCTCGCCTCCTCGACCACGCGGATCTCGCTTTCGCCGTAGTACGCGTTGAACGGAAACGGCCGCGCGATCAT
>JAQGMX010000217.1 GCA_028292145.1 Variovorax sp. | reverse complement strand
ACGCGGATGCCCCATTCGTCGATCGGCATGCCGTTCGGAATGCCCTTGTCGGCGGCACCGGCCATCGACAGCCATGCATCGGTGAAGCGCCAGCCGAGCGACGGGTCCTTCTTGCCGTAGTCCATGTGACCGTAGATCGGCTTGCCGTCGATGGTCTTCACGTCGACGCTGAAGAATTCGGCGATGTCTTCGTAGGCGCTCCAGTTGAGCGGCACGCCAAGGTCGTAGCCGTACTTGGCCTTGAACTTGTCCTGCAGGTCCTTGCGCGCAAAAAGGTCGGCGCGGAACCAGTAGAGATTGGCGAACTGCTGGTCGGGCAACTGGTACATCTGGCCGTCCGGGGCCGTCGTGAAGCTGGTGCCGATGTAGTCCTTGAGGTCAATGCCGGGGTTGGTGAATTCCTTGCCCGCGCCGCCCATGTACTCGGTCAGCGACATGATCTTGCCGTAGCGGTAGTGCGTTCCGATCAGGTCGGAATCGGACACCCATCCGTCGTAGATCGACTTGCCGGACTGCATGGAGGTCTGCAGCTTCTCGACCACGTCGCCTTCCTGGATCAGGTCGTGCTTGACCTTGATGCCGGTGATTTCCTCGAAGGCCTTGGCCAGCGTCTTCGATTCGTATTCATGCGTGGTGAGCGTCTCGGAAACGACCGAAATCTCCTTGACGCCCTTGCCTTGCAACTTCTTGGCCGCGTCGATGAACCACTTCATTTCCTCCATCTGCTTGTCCTTCGACAAGGTGGACGGCTGGAACTCCGCGTCGATCCATTTCTTGGCTTCGGCCTCGCCGGCCGACGCACCTTGAGCGGCGAACATCGCCGCCGCCAGTGCCAATGCCGTGTAGCGCATCTTCATGTTTTTGTCTCCTCAACGGTTGCGTCCCCGGTCATGTGGAATCCGGCTCCGGGGATCGGAGAGCCGGACGGTTTGAAAATCTTTCAGCCCTTGCGCATCACGAGGCCGAGCAGCAGCATGGAAAGCACGAAGCTGATCCAGATCGAAGGCTCCGCTTCGAGGCTCATCCACTCCTGGAACTTGCCGGCCAGGCCGATGAAGATCAGGTTGAGATAGGCGGCCATCAGCAAGCCGATGAAGAGCCGGTCGCCGCGCGTGGTGTCGAGCGGCAGCCAGCCGCGGCGCATCGTCGTGGGCGACTTCCGCTCCCACACCGTCATGCCGACGAGCATCAGCGCGATGCAGGTGAAAAACACGGCCACCGGGGTGGTCCAGACCATCCAGTCGAACATCAATATCTCCTCAAACCCGACCCATCGCGAAGCCCTTGGCGATGTAGTGACGCACGAACCAGATCACGATCGCGCCCGGCACGATCGTCAGCACGCCGGCCGCTGCCAGCGTCGCCCAGTCCATGCCCGAAGCGCTGACAGTGCGCGTCATCGTCGCCACGATCGGCTTCGCGTTCACGCTGGTCAGCGTGCGGGCCAGCAGCAGTTCGACCCAGCTGAACATGAAGCAGAAGAAGGCTGCCACGCCGACGCCGGCCTTGATCAGCGGCAGGAAGATGCGCACGAAGAACTTCGGGAAGCTGTAGCCGTCGATATAGGCCGTCTCGTCGATCTCGCGCGGGATGCCGCTCATGAAGCCTTCCAGAATCCACACCGCCAACGGCACGTTGAACAGCAGGTGCGCGAGTGCCACGCCGAGGTGCGTGTCCATCAGCCCGACCGTGCTGTAGAGCTGGAAGAACGGCAGCAGGAACACGGCCGGCGGCGTCATGCGGTTGGTCAGCAGCCAGAAGAACACATGCTTGTCGCCGAGGAACGAATAGCGCGAGAACGCATATGCCGCCGGCAGCGCCACGGTGAGCGAAATCACCGTGTTGATCGCAACGTAGATCAGGCTGTTGATGTAGCCCGAGTACCACGACTCGTCGGTGAAGATGCGGACGTAGTTGGCCCAGGTGAAATGCTGCGGGAAGAACGAGAAGCTAGACAGGATTTCCTCGTTCGTCTTGAAGCTCATGTTGATCATCCAGTAGATGGGCAACAGGGCGAACAGGATGTAGAGCAGCAGGAAGATCGTGCGCTTCTGGAACCTTTTCTCGTTCATTGTTCGACCTCCACCTTCTGGGTTCCGACGCGCTGCATCCAGTTGTAGAGGATGAAGCACAGCAGCAGGATGATCAGGAAGTAGATCAGCGAGAAAGCCGCCGCAGGGCCGAGGTCGAACTGGCCGACCGCCTTCTGCGTGAGGTACTGGCTCAGGAAGGTGGTCGCGTTGCCGGGACCGCCGCCGGTGAGCACGAAGGGCTCCGTGTAGATCATGAAACTGTCCATGAAACGCAGCAGCACCGCGATCATCAGGACGCCGCGCATCTTCGGCAGCTGGATGTAGCGGAACACCGCGAACTTGCTCGCGCCGTCGATGCGCGCGGCCTGATAGTAGGCGTCAGGGATGGAGCGCAGCCCCGCGAAACCGAGCAGCGCGACCAGCGGCGTCCAGTGCCACACATCCATCACCAGCACCGTGAGCCAGGCGTCGGTCGCGTTGCCGGTATAGCTGTAGTCGATGCCGATCTTCTGCAAGGTATAGCCGAGCAGGCCGATGTCGGCACGTCCGTAGATTTGCCAGATGGTGCCGACCACGTTCCACGGAATCAGCAGCGAGAGTGAAATCACCACCAGCACCGCCGACGATTTCCAGCCCTTGGCCGGCATCGACAGCGCCAGCGCGATGCCCAGCGGAATCTCGACCAGCAGCACCGAGAACGAGAAACCGAGCTGACGCAGCAGCGCCGAATGCAATTCGTCGTCGCGCATCACCGAGGCGAACCATTCGGTGCCGACGAACACGCGACGCTCGGGCGAGATGATGTCCTGCACCGAGTAGTTCACCACCGTCATCAGCGGCACGATGGCCGAAAACGCGACGCAGATCAGCACCGGCAGGATCAGCCACCAGGCCTTCTG
>JAQGMX010000126.1 GCA_028292145.1 Variovorax sp. | reverse complement strand
TTCGAGAGGGCACGAATGCAGAACTGCATCGCGCCATGGGCTGTCAGTTGCAGCCAGGGGGCGGCGCCTCCTTCGCTGTGTGGGCGCCTAACGCCGCAGCAGTTTCGGTCGTTGCCGACTGGAACGGTTGGGACGACAACACATTGCGTCTGACGGCGCGCGACGACGGCAGCGGCATCTGGGAAGGCTTCGCAGCCGAAGCGACCCGCGGCGCGGTCTACAAATACCGGATCTTTTCGCAGCAGAACGGCTATGTCGTCGACAAGGCCGATCCGTTCGCGTTCTTCTCCGAAGCGGCACCGGCCACGGGTTCGCGTGTCTGGTCGCTGGAGCACACCTGGAACGATGCTGAATGGATGAAAAAGCGCGGCGAAAAGAACGCGCTCGGCGCGCCGATGTCGATCTACGAAGTGCATCCCGGCTCCTGGCAACGGCAGGACGGCCAGATGATCGGCTGGCAGGAGCTGGCGGAGCGCCTCTCCGCCTACGTCTTGCACATGGGCTTCACCCACGTCGAACTGATGCCTGTCACTGAGCATCCGTTCTATGGTTCCTGGGGCTATCAGACGACAGGCTATTTCGCGCCGACCTGGCGTTACGGTACGCCGCAAGACTTCATGGCTTTCGTCGATCACATGCACCAGAAGGGCATCGGCGTCTTGCTGGATTGGGTGCCGTCGCACTTTCCGACCGACGAGCACGGGCTCGGCTATTTCGACGGTACGCATCTATTCGAACATGCGGACCCGCGTCAGGGCTTTCATCCGGAGTGGAATTCGAGCATTTTCAACTACGGCCGCAACGAAGTTCGCAGCTTTCTGATTTCTTCCGGCCTGTTCTGGCTGGAAAAGTACCACCTCGACGGCCTGCGGGTCGATGCGGTCGCGTCGATGCTGTATCTCGACTACGCGCGCAAGAACGGCGAATGGGTGCCGAACGTGAACGGCGGGCGCGAGAACCTGGAGGCGATCAATTTCCTGCAGGATTTGAACCGCGCCGTCTATCGCGCGTTTCCGGACACGGTTTCGATCGCCGAGGAATCGACTGCATGGCCGATGGTGTCGCGACCGACCGACATGGGCGGCCTGGGCTTCGGCATGAAATGGAACATGGGATGGATGCACGACACGTTGTCGTACTTCGCCAATGACCCGATCTATCGCAGCCACCATCAGGGCCAACTGACCTTTTCTTTGGTCTACGCCTTCGACGAGAACTTCGTCCTGCCGATCTCGCATGACGAAGTGGTGCACGGCAAGGGATCGATGATCAACAAGATGCCCGGCGACGAATGGCAGCAGTTCGCGAATCTGCGTGCGCTGTTCGGTTTGATGTGGGGCCATCCCGGCAAGAAGCTGTTGTTCATGGGTTGCGAATTCGGCCAGCGCCGCGAATGGACGCACGACGGCGAACTCGAATGGTGGGCGCTCGACAAGCCCGAACACGCCGGTCTGCAGCGCTTCGTACGCTCGCTGAATCACGTCTACCGTGCGGAGCCGGCGTTGTATGAAGTCGACTTCTCGCCGCGCGGTTTCGAGTGGATCAGCACCGACGATGCAGGTGCCAGCGTGATCGCCTTCCTGCGCAAACCGATCGATGGCGGTGCTCCGGTACTGGTCGTCTGCAACCTGACGCCGCAGCCGCACACCCACTACTTGCTCGGTGTACCGGAAGCGGGCGTGTGGCGCGAAATATTGAATAGCGACGCTGCCGACTTCGGTGGCGCCGGCTGGGGAAACATGGGTCAGGTCGAGACGACCGATGCGCCCTCGCACGGTCGCGCGCAGTCGCTCGCTCTCACATTGCCGCCCTTGTCCACGCTCATCCTCAGGCACACGCCCGCCGCCCGCTGAACCCCGAACGTCACGCCCAACACGCCCAACATGCCAAAGACCGAACGCACCCAACCCGAAATCCCAACCGAAACGTCGACCAAGCCTGCAGCAAAGACGCCGAAAGCCGCAGCGGCAAAGCGAACGACGAAGACGAAGGTGAAGACAGCAGAGGCGTCTTCCACAGCCCCCACGACGTCGTCGAATGCCCCCGCCGTCGAGTCAGGCGCAGGCCCGCGTCCGCTGGACGGCTTCGATGGCCGTGTTCGCGCGGTGGTCGATGCCGTCCTGCCCAACGTCGACGGTGGTCGTTTCGCGGTCAAGCGCGTCGCGGGGGAGCGTTTCGATGTCACGGCGCACTGTTTTGCCGACGGTCACGATGCGTTGCGCGTCGTGTTGCAGTGGCGCCAGGAGGGCGAAACGGCGTTCAACGAAGTACCGATGGTGCTGCTGCACAACGACATCTGGGAAGCCTCGTTCGTACCGCCGGTGCCGGGACGCTACCTGTACACGGTCGTGGCTTGGGTCGACTCGTTCTCTTCCTGGCGCCATGAACTCACGCGACGTATCGACGAAGACGACATCCGGATCGCAGCGCAGGTCGGTTCGCTGGAAATCGCGGGCGCCGCTTCGCGGGCACAAGGTGCGGACCAGCAAACGCTGCTGCAGCTCGCGGACGAACTAGACCGTATCGCCCAGGACCCGGAAATCGATGCGGTGAGCGTCAAGGCGACTGCGCTCGACAGCGAGCTCGATGCTTTGGCTTCGCAATATCCCGACCGTCGTTTCGAAGCCCGCTACCCGGTCGCGATGCCGCTGGTCGCAGACCGACCGAAGGCCCGCTTCAGCAGCTGGTACGAACTGTTCCCGCGCTCGGCAGGTACGGAGCCCGGCGTTCACGGCACGCTGCGCGATGTCGAGGCGCGCATCCCGGCCATCGCCGCGATGGGCTTCGACGTGCTGTATTTCCCGCCGATCCATCCGGTCGGCCGCGTCCAGCGCAAGGGCAAGAACAATGCGCTGGTAACGGAAGAAGGCGACGTCGGCAGCCCGTGGGCCATCGGCGCTGACGAAGGTGGCCACAAATCCATCCTGCCGGAGCTCGGCACGGCGGACGACTTCCGCAGTTTGGTCGGCAAGGCGAAGGAAGCCGGTCTCGACATCGCGCTCGACATCGCGTTCCAGTGTGCGCCAGACCATCCTTACGTCAAGGAACATCCGGGCTGGTTCCGCTGGCGCCCGGACGGCAGCGTCCAGTACGCAGAAAACCCGCCGAAGAAGTACCAGGACATCTACCCGTTCAACTTCGAATGCGACGACTGGCGCGGTCTGTGGGCCGAACTCAAGAGCGTGTTCGACCACTGGATCGCCGAAGGCGTGACCGTCTTCCGCGTCGACAACCCGCACACGAAGGCGTTTCCGTTCTGGGAATGGGTGATCACCGAGATCAAGCGCGAACATCCGGAAATCATCTTCCTGGCCGAAGCGTTCACGCGGCCGAAGGTGATGCACCGGCTGGCGAAGGTCGGTTATTCGCAGTCGTACACCTATTTCACCTGGCGCAATACCAAAGCCGAGCTGGAGGCGTACTTCACCGAGCTGTCACAAGGCCCGGGACTTGACTACTTCCGTCCCAACGTCTGGCCCAACACGCCCGACATCCTGCATGCACAGCTGCAGAGCGGCCAAGCGGCGATGTTCCGCCTGCGCCTCGTGCTGGCGACGACGCTGGCTGCGAGCTACGGCATCTACGGTCCGGCTTACGAACTGCTGGAATACAAGCCGCGCGGTCCGGGCAGCGAGGAATACCTCGATTCCGAGAAGTACCAGCTCCGCACCTGGAACCACGACAGCCCAGACAGCTTGGCGCCGCTGATCACGCGCGTGAACGCGATCCGCAAGGCCAACGTTGCGTTGCAGTCGAATTCGAGCCTGCGCTTCCTGGCGGTCGAGAACGATCAGCTGATCGCCTATGCGAAGTCGTCGCCGGACGGCCGCAACGTCATCGTGACGGTGGTGAATCTCGATCCGCAGAATCCGCAGGATGGATGGATCGGCCTGGAGCCGGCATCCATCGGTGTCGAGCCCGGCCAGCCGTTTCAGGTCCACGACTTGCTTTCGGACGAGCGCTACCTGTGGCAAGGCGATTGGCACTACGTGCGGCTCGACCCGC
>JAQGMX010000002.1 GCA_028292145.1 Variovorax sp. | reverse complement strand
TTGCCGAGCGTCGCCTCGAAGCTGACGTTGCGAAGGATGTGGGAGCCGCCGTAATACTGATGAACGTTCTTGACTGTGAGCATCTCTTATCTCCCGAGGTAAACCTCAATCACCCGCTCGTCGGATTGCACTTCGTCCAGCGTCCCCTGCGCCAGCACCGATCCGTCGCACAGCACCGTCACGATCTCCGAGATCGTCCGGATGAAGCTCATGTCGTGCTCCACCACCATCAGCGAATGCTTGCCCTTGAGCGTCAGGAACAGCTCCGCGGTGCGCGCCGTTTCCTCGTCCGTCATGCCGGCGACCGGTTCGTCGAGCAGCAGCAGCTTCGGGTCCTGCATCAGCAGCATGCCGATCTCCAGCCACTGCTTCTGGCCGTGGCTCAGGTTGCCCGCCATGCGCGACACGCTGTCCGACAGATGGATGGTCTCGATGATCTCGGCCAGCCGATCGCTCTGCGCCGAATCGAGCCTGAACAGCATCGAGCGCTTCACGCCCTTGTCGGTCTTGAGCGCCAGTTCGAGGTTCTCGAACACAGTCAGCTGCTCGAACACCGTCGGCTTCTGGAACTTGCGGCCGATGCCCAGCTGCGCGATCTCGGCCTCCTTGTGGCGCAGCAGATCGATCGTGCTACCGAAGAAGACGGTGCCCGAATCCGGCCGCGTCTTGCCGGTGATGATATCCATCATCGTGGTCTTGCCGGCGCCGTTCGGACCGATGATGCAGCGCAATTCGCCCGGGGCGATATCGAGCGACAGCTTGTTGATTGCCTTGAAGCCGTCGAAGCTCACGCACACGTCTTCGAGGTACAGGATGCGGCCGTGCGTGACGTCGACTTCGCCGGGGATCGCGATGCGCCCTGCGCCGCCTTCGCGACCGCCGGATTCGGTGTTGCCCGGCAGTTCGATGCCGTTGTGCTTCGCGACGCGGCGCGCGCCTTGTTCCATCAGGTCGGGCGTCATGCGCGTGCTCCCTTGACTTCGACAGCAGCGACGGGCATGACGGGCGCAAGCGCTTCCGGCTCGACGCCTTCCGATGCGGCCAGACCGCGTTGCGCTTCGAGCCGCGCATCGCTCGGTCGGTTGTCCTTCGACAGCAGTTTGCGCACCAGCCCGACGATGCCGTTCGGCAGGAACAGCGTCACGGCGATGAACAGCGCGCCGAGAAAGTACAGCCAGTATTCGGGATACGCGACCGTCAGCCAGCTCTTCGCACCGTTGACGATGAAGGCGCCGATGATCGGCCCGATCAGCGTGGCGCGTCCGCCGACGGCGGCCCAGATCGCGATCTCGATCGAGTTTGCCGCGCTCATCTCGCCCGGGTTGATGATGCCGACCTGCGGCACGTACAGCGCACCCGCCACGCCGCACATAATGGCCGAAATGACCCAGATGGTGAGCTTGTACGGGAGCGGGTTGTAGCCCGAGAACATCACGCGCGTCTCCGCATCGCGAATCGCCTGCAGCACCCGGCCGAACTTGCTGCCGATCAGCCATTTGCTGAACAGGAAGAAGCCGAGCAGCGTAAGGCCGGTCATGACGAACAGCGTCATCCGCATGTTCTGCGTCGCGATGGGAATGTCGAGGATGCGCTTGAAATCGGTGAAGCCGTTGTTGCCGCCGAAACCGGTCTCGTTGCGGAAGAACAGCAGCATCGCGGCGAAGGTCATGGCCTGCGTGATGATCGAGAAATAGACGCCCTTGATGCGCGAACGGAAGGCGAAGAAGCCGAAGACGAACGCGATCAGACCGGGCACCGCGACGATCATCAGCAGCGTCAGGCCGAAGCTGCCGCTGAATGTCCAGTGCCACGGCAGCTCCTTCCAGTCGAGGAACACCATGAAGTCCGGCAGGTCGCTCTTGTAGTTGCCATCGCGGCCGATCTGGCGCATGAGGTACATGCCCATCATGTAGCCGCCGAGCGCGAAGAACATGCCGTGGCCCAGCGACAGGATGCCGGTGTAGCCCCAGATCAGGTCCATCGCCAGCGCGCAGATGGCATAGCACATGATCTTGCCAACGAGCGCCACAGCGTAGTCGCTCATGTAGAAGGCGCTGCCCTGGGGCACCATCAGATTCAGCGCCGGCGCCAGCGCGCAGACCACGATCAGCGCGACGAAGAACGCCGTCCAGCCCTTGCCGGTGAGCAGCGGGCCTTTGGTGGGAAGTACGACCTTGTTCATGCTTCTGCGCTCCGGCCCTTCATGGCGAAAATTCCCTGGGGCCGCTTCTGGATAAAGATGATGATGAAGACCAGCACCGCGATCTTCGCGAGCACCGCGCCGGCCCAGCCTTCGATGAATTTGTTGAGGATGCCCAGCCCCATCGCCGCATACACCGTGCCGGCGAGCTGACCGACGCCGCCCATCACCACCACCATGAACGAGTCGACGATATAGCTCTGGCCGAGGTCCGGGCCGACGTTGCCGATCTGGCTCAGCGCGCAGCCGGCGAGTCCGGCGATGCCCGATCCGAGCGCGAAGGCGTAGGTGTCGATGCGGGCGGTGTTCACGCCCATGCAGGAGGCGATCGGGCGGTTCTGCGTCACGCCGCGCACGAACAGCCCAAGCCGCGTCCTGCCGATCAGCCAGCCGACCGCGAGCAGCACCATCACCGCGAAGACGATGATGCCGACGCGGTTCCACGGCAGCGTGACGTTGCTCAGCATCGTGAAGCCGCCGCTCATCCACGGCGGGTTCTCGACGCCGACGTTCTGCGCGCCGAAGAGCGTGCGCACCAGTTGCTGCAGCATCAGGCTGATGCCCCAGGTGGCGAGCAGCGTTTCAAGCGGGCGACCGTACAGGAAGCGGATCACGCCGCGCTCCAGCACCGCGCCGACCAGCGCCGACGCCATGAACGACACCGGGATCGCGGCGACCAGATACCAGCCGAACGCTGCTTCCGGCATGTAGCGCTGGAACACGCCCTGCATCACGTAGGTCGCGTAGGCGCCGATCATCATTAGCTCGCCGTGCGCCATGTTGATCACGCCCATCAGCCCGTAGGTGATGGCCAGCCCCAGCGCGGCGAGCAGCAGCACCGAGCCCAGGCTGACGCCACTGAAGACCGCGTTGATGCGGTCGCCCCAGACCAGTGCGCCGTCGATGCTCGCGATCGATGCGGCGATGGCGCTCTTGACACCTGCATCGGTCTCGTCGGCCAACCGCTGGTTGAGCAGCAGCTTGATGTCCGGGCTCTTGCGCTCGGCCAGCGCCTTCGCGGCCAGGATGCGCTTGGCAGCGTCGGCGCTGTTGAGCATCGACGCGGCACGCACCAGTTCGAGCTGGGCCTTGATGGCGGGATCCGTTTCGGCGGCAAGCGCCTTCTCGACGGCAGGCAGCCGCGATTCGCTCGGTTCCTTGAGCAGCCCTTGTGCGCCTTCGGCACGGACCGCCAGGTCCGCGCTCGTCAGCTTGAGCACGGCCTGAGCGGCATCGAAAGCGCCGCGCATGAGGTTGTTGTTGACCACGTCTTCCGCGGTATCGGGCACCTTGAGTTCGGCGCCGGTGACAGGGTCGTAGCCCTTGTCATCTTTCATCACGAAGACCTTGTCTTCGGTGTACTTGACCGCGTCATCGGCCATCGCCTGGATGAATGCAGCCGTCTTGTCGTCGGCGGTAAGCACGGCCTTGTCGAGCGCGACGATGCGGGCCTCGGTATCGCCGGAGGCAATGGCGCGGGCTTCGTCGGATGTCAGCGCGTGCGCGGGCAGAGCCGCAACGAGCGCGAAGGCGAACGCCGCGCAGGCATATAGAAAGCGCATCGGTAAGTGCACGGCGATCTCTGTGTTTGGGGGAGTTAAGCCAGGAACACCGCGGAACCGGCTCCGCCGGGCCGCTGGTGTTGCCCCCGGAAGGGGGTAGGAGGAGGCGACACGAAGTGCGCCGCATCCTGGGGGAGAGCCAAAGTTACATAGACTTGCCTGCAGGCTGATCCGGCTTCTTGTCGTTGCCTTCGATGTACGGGCTCCAAGGCTTGGCCTTGACCGGACCCGGCGTCTTCCACACCACGTTGAACTGGCCGTCGGCCTTGATCTCGCCGATGAACACCGACTTGTGCAGGTGATGGTTCTTCTCGTCCATCTTCGAGACGATGCCCGACGGTGCGTTGAAGGTCTGGCCGGCCATGGCGGCGATCACCTTGTCGGTGTCGGTCGACTTGGCCTTCTCGACCGCCTGCTTCCACATGTGGATGCCGATCCAGGTGGCTTCCATCGGATCGTTGGTCAGCGGTTTGTCCATGTGGCCCGGAATCTTCTTGGCCTTGGCATAGTCGCTCCACTGCTTGATGAACGCCGTGTTGGTCGGGTTCTTGATCGACATGAAGTAGTTCCATGCGGCCAGGTGACCCACCAGCGGCTTGGTGTCCACGCCGCGTAGTTCTTCTTCGCCGACCGAGAAGGCGACGACCGGCACGTCCTTGGCCTTCAGGCCGGCGTTGCCGAGTTCCTTGTAGAAAGGCACGTTGGAGTCGCCATTGATGGTCGACACCACCGCGGTCTTGCCGCCGGCCGAGAACTTCTTGACGTCGGCGACGATGGTCTGATAGTCGCTGTGGCCGAACGGCGTGTACTTCTCGTCGATGTCCTTGTCGGCCACGCCCTTGCTCTTCAGGTAGGCGCGCAGGATCTTGTTGGTGGTGCGCGGATAGACGTAGTCGGTGCCGAGCAGCACCCAGCGCTTCGCGCCGCCGCCTTCCTTGCTCATCAGGTAATCGACAGCCGGAATGGCTTGCTGGTTCGGCGCGGCGCCCGTGTAGAAGACGTTCTTCGAGAGCTCTTCACCTTCGTACTGCACCGGGTAGAACAAGAGGCCGTTCATTTCCTCGACCACCGGCAGCACCGACTTGCGCGACACCGAAGTCCAGCAACCGAAGATGACCGAAACCTTGTCCTGACCCAGCAGCTGCTTCGTCTTCTCTGCGAACAACGGCCAGTTGGAGGCCGGGTCGACGATCACGGGCTCGAGCTGCTTGCCCATCACGCCGCCCTTTTTGTTGATGTCCTCGATGGCCATCAGCACCGTGTCTTTCAACACGGTTTCGGAGATCGCCATCGTGCCCGACAGCGAGTGCAGCACGCCGACCTTGATGGTGTCGGCGGCAAAGGCGGGCACAGCCGACAGGCTGGCGAGAGTGGCGGCGGCGGCGAGCGCCTTGAGGGTGAAACGGCGTTGCATGGTGATCTTCCTTCTCCGGTTGTTAGAACCTGCTCGTCAGCGCTTTGCCGACGATGGAAGGAGTGTCTTGATTGCAAGGTAATACGGAAATACGCCCGGTGGCGTATGCGCTACGCTGATTCGCCCGCAGCAAACTGCGCCGAAACGAACGCCCAAAGCAGCTTTGTCGCATCCGGCCCCGAAGCATCGCTGAAGGGCTGCGAACCCAGGCCGCCGCTCCAAGCATGGCCGAGATTCTTGATCTCGCACAGCGTTACCGCGACCTTGCCGTCGCGCCTGTAATCGGTCTGCCGCATCGGATGGCGCTTGCCGCGCTGGAGCATCCGGTCGAGCCCGACCTGTGCGCCGGAAGCCGTCGCCCAGATGGCGGCGGCCGATCGCGCATTCCCCGGCGTGACGACCGAATCGGCTTCGCCGTGCAGCACCAGCATCGGCGGCAGCGTGGTACCCATCAGTGCCGCACCCATCGCCTTGCCGACGGCTGTGGACGGTGCCGGCGTACGCTGACCGCGCATCGCGCTCAGCGCGCTGGCGGACGATTGCGCAGCGCCCGGCGCGACGCCCGAATGCATGACCACCGCCTTGAAGCGCGTCGGGAAGTGGGTCGCCATCAGCACCGCCATGCTGGCACCGGCGGAAAGCCCCGCGACCGCGATCTTTTCACGATCGACCGGGTAAATCAGGCAGACCTGATCGACAGCTGCGAGCAGCGTGGCAGCTTCGGCGCGCGACTTGCCAGAGCGCGTTTCGTACCAGTTCCAGCAGCCGTGCGGATTGGCGATACGGTCCTGTTCCGGGTAGAGCACCAGAAAGCGTTCCCGATCGGCAAGCCGGTTCATGCGGGTGCTGATCGCGAAATCGCGCCCGGTCTGTCCGCAACCATGCAGCATCACCATCAGCGGCAGCTTCTCGCCGCTGGCGACCCCAGGCGGCTTATAAAGGTGAAAGCGGCGTGCGCCCGCCGGCCCCAAGGCCATGCCCGCGATCCAGTCGCCCGGGCCCGGCGGCGGCTTGTTCTGCGCGATGGCCGCGCGCTTGATCTTCGCGCCGATGCGACGGCCGTTGCTGAGCGTGACCTTGGTCGCAGCCTTGGTCAGCGTGCGAAGGCCTCGCGTGTAAGCGCGGGTCAGTGAGGATGCGACGGAGCGTCTTGCCATCCACAAGACGGTATCAGTTTCCGGCCGAAGGCGCGACCGGATAACACGCTCAATACAGCGCTCAATAACGCTCGGGAAC
>JAQGMX010000514.1 GCA_028292145.1 Variovorax sp. | reverse complement strand
GCGTTGAAGATGACGCGGTGGAAATTCTTGTTCATGGCTCAGCTGCAGCGGAACTTGGCGACGCCGATGTAGCGCGAGCCGTTGGCCAGCGTGACCGCGTAGCTGCTCGCCACGAGGTACGCACCCGCGCCTGCGTCGCCGATCTGCGTGTACGCACCTGTGCCGTTGCTGAAGTACGCGCCGGTGGTCGATGAGCTGGTCGGCGTGGCGATCGATCCGCTCAACGCGACCGAGCCGGCGCTGCCCGCTGCCGTCACGTTGACGGAGCCGCCGACGGTGGCGCCGCCTGCGCCGAAGATCAGGGTGGCGGAACCGGTCGCGGTGCCGGTCGTGCCCGTGACACCGCCACCGGTGTAGGTCGGCGACGTGAAGGCGCCGGCGCTGCATGCCAGAGAGCCTGTCGCAGGGAATGCGGACGGTACGTTGATCGCGATGTAGTGGAACGCGCGGTTGTCGGTTCCGGTCAGGGTGGTGGCGCCCGAACTCGTGGTGACGGTGCCTGCAGCCCAGCGGCCCATCGCGTAGCTTGCGTCGCCGCTGATTTCCTTGACAGAAGTGCTGCCGCTCAGCACGTTGGAGTTGATCGTCGTCACGGCGCCCCCGGCGTCCTGGACGCTTGTCGACAGCACACCGAAGCTCTGGCTGCCGACGCTGGTCAGCTGATAGCGTGCCGTGGCGCCGCGGTTGAACGCAGCCGTCACCGAGCCGGTGTTCGTGGTGGTGGCGGCGACCGTTCCGCCGGCAGCCGGTGCGTTTCCGGCGTCGGATCCACCACCACCACCGCACGCCTGCAGAAGAGTGAGCGAGACAGCGGTGAGAGCGAAGGAAAGCGGTTTTTTCATGTTGGATGTGGCGTCGAGAAAGTTGACAGGCAGAACGGAAGATGCGCAGTGATGGAGCCGACTTGGTTGTGATGCCGCCCTTCTTCAAAAGACGTAGTTGAGGCTGATGCCGCCCGTGACCTTGGCGGTGCGGTAGCCCTCGGGCATGCCGATCGGCGCGCCGATGAAAAGGTCGTAATTCAGACCCGCGACGGCGCCACGCAAGCCGATGACGCCGCCCGCAAGGTGGCTGCCCGGCAGAAACTTCGCCGACGGCCCGCCGACTTCGCCGTAGTCGATCCCTGCATAGAGTTCCGCACCGCTCTGCCCGAGCGCGACGCCGATGTCGTTGCGCAGAAGCCGGCCGCGATCGCCCGCCAGACTGGTCTCGCCGTCGAAGCCGCGCACCGTGTAGCGCCCGCCGATGGCGAACCTGTCTTGCGGCGTGAGCGGCGTGCGGTTCCATTGCGCGCGCCAGAGCGCCGCGTAGCGCAGCTTCTGCCCGACCAGCGTGAAAGGAATGTTCAGGTTCACATCGCTCGTGTAGAGCTTCATCCGCGAAGTGCCTTCGCCGTAGGACTCCTCGGAGGCCGGCAGCGCACCGAATGCGCCCGTGCCGCGCCGGTAGGCCAGCGTGCCGTCCAGCGTCGCATCGCCGATGAATTCGCGATGGTTAAGACTGGCTTCCACCCCGCCGATGACGCGACGCTGGTTTTCGTTCTCGGAATCGTCGATGACGTAGCGCGACGCCGTCCGAAAACCCCGGATCGTCGCCGTCGTCTTGCGACGCTGATCCCGATATATGAGTCTGGACAACCGGACGTCCGCATTGCGGGTTTCGCCCGCGTAGACATAGGTGTCGACCAGACCCGCGACGGACTGGTGATAACTGCTCTGGCTGGCCGTGACGCTGGCGAGCCAGTAGCCGTAGGGGATCGAGTAATGAACGGTCTGCCCGCCGGTGCCTTGGCCGCCGTGGTTGAAGGCGTCGTGATTCATGCTGACGTAGGCCAGGTCGTTCAGGCCGAGCGGGCCGACCCATGCCAGCGTCAGGGCTGCCTGCGTCTTTCCGGTGGCCTGCGTGCCGCTGTCTTCCAGGCTCAATGTCGTACGAAGGGGAAACTTCCGGCGGTACTTCACGACAAGATCGCTGTCGCCCGGCCGCGCGCCCGCTGCGGTCGAAGGTTCGACCTGGATATCGGCATCGGCTGTGGGGAGTCGTTTGAGGTTCTCCAGTCCTTGCTCGATATCGCGCAGGTCGAGGACGTCGCCTGCCTTGGCCGGAATCGCGTTGCGCAGGCCGGTCGTCTGCAGGCTTTCCTGGGCAAAACGAACGGCGGAGATGCGTCCCGGAATGAGGGTGAGCGTCAGCGTCCCGCTGCTCAGATCCTGTCGGCCGGCCAGCACGCGGGTCGTGATGTAGCCGCGGTCGACAATGGCTTTTTGAACCCGGGCGACCACGGTTTCGATGCCTTGGGCACCGAGGCAACGACCCTCCGGCGAATCGTCCGCACCATCGCCGCTCGCCGCATTCAGGCTCCAGACGAATTCGGTCGACAACTCGCCGTCCAGCGTGAGACGGGCAACGAAAGAGCAGGGTGCTTCGGACGGCGTCAGGCGCGCGGTTTGCGGCCCAGTGGCATTCGGGAGGCGCACATCGACGCTGCTCTCCTGCTGTTCACGAAGCAGGCGTTCTCTTGCCTGCTGGCGCTGGTCTTCGATG
>JAQGMX010000510.1 GCA_028292145.1 Variovorax sp. | reverse complement strand
CACGCATTTCGCGTCGTCGCCCGCGATGCAGACGATGGCGACGCAGCACGTCGCCGGCGACTGATCAGGTCGGCGATCAGGTCGGTGCAGCGGTCGCTGCGGCACCGTAGCCGAGCGCGCTCGATATTTCGGCTGCGGTCGCTTGCAATTTCGGCAGCCAGCCGTCGTCAAGGCGATCGGCAGGCGCCGAAATGGACAGTCCGGCAACCAATTTGTTCTGGTCGTCGTAGATCCCGGCGGCCATGCACCGCACCCCGAGTTCCAGTTCTTCGTTATCGCGCGCGATGCCGTACTGGCGCGCCTTGGACAGCTCGCGCTCCAGCAGCGGAAGCTGGGTGATGCTGTTGCGCGTGTGGCCGGCCAGCCCGGTTCGCGTGGCGTAGCTACGCACGCGCTGTGCATCGTCGGCCGCCAGGAACAATTTGCCGGTCGATGTGAGATGAAGGGGCGCGCGCCCGCCGATCGCGCGCACCACCTGCATGCCTGACCGCTCGCTGTAGGCGCGTTCGATGTAGACGATCTCGTCGCCCTGACGCATGCTGAGGTTGACCGGCTGCTGCGTCAGCTTGTGCAGTTCGCGCATGGGCAACAGCGCAGCGTCGCGCACGTTGAGCCGGCCTTTGACAAGGTTGCCGAGCTCCAGTAGGCGCATTCCGAGCCGGTAACTGCCAGCTTCCGGCCGGTCGACGAACCGCCCTACGGCGAGGTCATTAAGGATGCGGTGGGTGGTGGACGGGTGCAGCCCCGTCTTCTCGCTGATTTCCTTGAGCGAGATCGCTTCTTCTCGAGACGCCAAGACGTCGATGAGCGAAAACATGCGCTCGATGACCTGTATGACAGGTGTTGCAGGAACGTCTGATTGTGTTTTTCTCATATGCGCAACGCCGTGATGGGCCCCCAAGGACCGAATCACGATTTTACTTGGTGAAATCGATGCGTGACCGTCAGGTGTCGCTCGGCGGTTTCCAATGGCCGTCGACAAGCAATTCGTGCGGCAGATAAAGCGCCTTGTAATTCATCTTCGGACTTTCGGCGATCCAGTAGCCGAGATAGACATACGGCAGTCCGAGTTGGCGCGCCTGTTCGATCTGCCAGAGCACGCCGTAATTACCGTAGCCCGCGCCGACATCGTTCTCGTAGAACGTATAGACCGCAGAGATGCCGTCGCTCAGCACGTCGAGGATCGACACCATCTTGAGTGCGCCCGGACTGCCGTCCGGCAAAGTTTCGCGAAACTCGACCAACCTTGAATTGACACGGCTCTGGAGCAGGAACTGCGTGTATTGGTCGATGCTGTCGTGGTCCATGCCGCCGCCCGAATGCCGGCCGTTCTGATAACGGAGATAGAGCTGGTAATGCTCCGGCACGAATCCCAGTTTCAGGACCCGTGCCTGCAGCGTCGAATGGCGCGCTGCCGCACGTCGCTGGCTCCGGTTCGGCTTGAAATCAGGCACACGAATGCGAAGCGGCACGCAGGCGTTGCAGCCATCGCAGTAAGGCCGGTAGGTGAACATCCCGCTGCGACGGAACCCGCTCCGCACGAGGTCCGAGTAGGCGTCGTTGTGGATCAGATGGCTCGGCGTTGCGACCTGTGAGCGCGCTTGCCGGTCCGGCAGATAGCTGCACGGATACGGTGCCGTTGCATAAAACTGCAAGGCGTGGAGAGGGAGTTCCTTTGGATGCGTCACGTCGTCTGAAAAGGTCGAGCGGGCAATAGTTCCGACCAGTATACGGGCTCGAAGCGCCACGCCGGGGCCGGCTCGTTGCGTGCATTCGCAACATGCGCCGCGAATTGACTGCGCGGCATTTCCTTTGCGCCCAGACTGGCCAGGTGGCCGGTCTTTTGCTGGCAATCAATCAGCGTAATTCCATTGCGGCGACAAAAGCAGACCAGTGCAGCCAATGCGATCTTGGACGCATTCGTCTGCCTCGCAAACATCGATTCTCCGAATACCGCGCGACCGATTGCAACGCAATACAAGCCGCCGACCAATTCGCCGTCGATCCATGTCTCGACGCTGTGCGCATAACCTGCCTGATGCAATTCGCAATAGGCGTCGATCATCTGCTTCACGATCCATGTTCCGGATTGTCCTTCGCGCGGCGTTGAAGAACATGCGCGAATGACCGCTTCGAAATTATTGTCGATCCTGATTTCGCAACGAGGGTCGAGGCGAAATGCCTGGAGCACCTTGCGCAGCGATCGATGAAGCCGAAACGATGCAGGCGCCAGCGTCATGCGTGGATCAGGGCTCCACCACAGGATCGGCTGGTCATCGTTGAACCACGGAAATACCGCGTTGGCATAAGCGTCGTGCAGCGAAACCACATCCAGTGCGCCGCCGGCAGCGAGAAGGCCGGGAATGGGGTCGTTTTCGCCCCATGCCATATCTGGAGGGGGAAGCTTTTCACCGGGATTCAGCCAAGGAAGTTTCATTTGGAAGTATCGGACTTCTTTAAAGTCAGAAGAAAGTTATCAAAACAAATGCGATAGTTTGAAAGTGTTCGAATTGACTTTTATTGACTATGAATTTTGATTGTGTCAAATATATTAAATTGAAAAATCGTGAGTTTTTTCACTGCTTTGGTGCTGAAGGCTAATTTAATTCTGAGCAAATCGCACTTTGAAACCGGATGTTCGGATCCGATGCAAAAATGCCGCCATTGAAGCCGTTGCGGCATCAGCTGGCAATATTTAATTAAATCAATTAATAAATTGATGATGCCGTTGTCCGGTTGGTAACAAGGAGATTTGATTTGAAGCCGAGCAGTCAGAAATTTATAGCGCGCAACCGGGCGCCACGCGTGCAGATCGAATATGACGTCGAACTATACGGGTCCGAGAAAAAAGTCGAATTGCCTTTCGTGATGGGCGTACTTGCCGACTTGTCCGGCATGCCGACGCAATCGCTTCCAGCTGTCGCCGATCGGAAA
>JAQGMX010000492.1 GCA_028292145.1 Variovorax sp. | reverse complement strand
CAACGCTTTCGCGGCTGAACACGCAGGCGACGCCGATCTTCTTCCCCTCGCGCGGCGCACCGTATTCCTTGCGAAGCCGTTGACGCAGTTGCGCCATGAGCGGATCGTGCGTCGCCAGCGATATGTCCTCGATCTCGACACGGTGCGCATGCCGCTTGCCGCCTGCCGCACCCACCGTGATGAACGTCCGCTTGCCGGCTCGGGCCCAGGCGCTCATCGCCAGCTTTGCCTTGACCTGATCGCACGCGTCGACAACCGCAGTCAACTCGCCTTGCGTGGATTCGACAGACGCCACCATCGCCAGCCAGTTCTCGGGCTCGACAAAATCGTCGATCGCCATCACCTGACAATCCGGATTGATCAGCGCGATACGCTCCCGCATGGCCTCCACCTTGGCTTGGCCGACCGTCGACTCCAGCGCATGGATCTGACGATTGATGTTGGAGTCGGAAATATGGTCCATGTCGACCAGCGTGATGCGGCCGACGCCGCTGCGTGCAAGCGCCTCGACTGTCCATGACCCGACGCCGCCGATGCCTGCAACGAGAACGTGAGCGGCGCGAATACGCTCGGCGCCCGAGACGCCGTAGAGACGCTCGAGCCCACCGAAACGGCGGGCAGAGTCAACTGCAGTGACGGAATCGACGGACACGCCAGCGGCCGTCAGATCACTTGAGTCGCGAGAGACGTTCCCGTCCGGCTTGCGCAGCTTCGGATTGCGGATATGCCTTCGTCAGGTCTTCCAGCGTCCGACGCGCAGCACGCGTGTCCTTCAATTCGATCTGGCAATTCGCGATCGAAAGCACTGCTTCCGGTGCCTTCGCATGGTCCGGTGCCAAAGACAGCATCGAGCGGAAATTTGCGATGGCTTCGTTGTAGTTTCGGGTCGCGTATTGCGCGTTGCCGAGCCAGAACAATGCCGAAGCGTTGTAACCGCTCTGCGGATAACGTTTGACGAATTCCGCGAACGCCGTCTGCGACTGCGCAAACTGACCTGAACGGAACACACCCAGCGCCGCATCGAAATCGGATTTTTCTTTTGGATCCGCAGTGAACTCGCGACCGTCGACAGAAACCTTCGACGGCTCACTCTTGCGGAGCTTGTCGTCGAGGTCGGTCTGTCGCTGCTGCATTTCGGAAACCGTGCGTGCCAGCTGTTCGTTTTGGCCCGTCATCCGGGCCATGTCGGTGCGCATGGTCTCGATCTGGGTCTGCAGATCGAGCAGGCTGCGGCGCAGCTGCGCCGTGTCTTCGGCGCTGCGCTGCTCGGTCTGCGTGCGTTGCGCTTCGACACGTTGGCGCAGATCGAGGATGGCGCGACGCGCCTCGTCGTCCTCGAACAACGCCGCGTGCGAGACGACGCCGGAAAGGGCGAGCGCCGCAGCGAGTGCGGCATTGCGCAAGGAGAAGCGGCTCATCATCAACGGTAGGTAACTTCAGCGCGACGGTTCTGGGCAAACGCGGCTTCGCCGGTGCCCTGCACGGCCGGCTTTTCCTTGCCGAAACTCACCGCTTCGACCTGGCTGTCGTTCACACCGAGAAGGTTCAGTGCGCGACGAACGGCTTCCGAACGCTTCTGGCCGAGTGCCAGGTTGTATTCGCGGCCGCCGCGATCGTCGGTGTGACCTTCGATCGACACGCGACGCTGCGGATTCGCTTTCAGAAAGCGGGCATGGCCATCGATGAGCGACTGGTACTCCGGCTTGACCGTGTAGCTGTCGTAGTCGAAATACACGATGCGTGCAACGCCGACCGGACCGGCCGCGTTCTGCGCGTTCGGATCGATGGTGACTGGCGCCACGCCACTTGCCGAACCACTGCGGCCCATGCCGCCAGCGCCGGCACCGTCGACGACAGGGGTGTCGTTGAGCTTGGTGCCCGACGAGCAACCGGCGATGAAGGCCACAATGGCCAGCGAATAAATTGTGCGTTTCAACATTCTCGAACTCCTCAGTTAATCATTGCTTTTGGAATGGACCCCAGTCCGGTTCCCGAATATCTCCGGCTTGGCCCGCGAGCCTCGCCTTGATCTTTCCATCCAGCGTCGATGTCATCAGAGCTTCTCGACCACCGAGCTGCGTCGCGTAAACGATGAGCTTGCTGTTGGGCGCAAAACTGGGATTTTCGTCCGCGGTTGTGTCGGTTATGGCAGCGACATTGCCGCTGGCCAATTCCATCACGTGCAGTTTGAATGCACCTCCTACACGAGAGATGTAGGCCAACCACCGGCCGTCACCGCTGATAGATGGTGAGATATTGTAAGAACCGCTGAACGTGACACGTGTTGGTGTCCCGCCACTCGCGCTCATTTTGTAGATCTGAGGCGCGCCGCCGCGGTCGCTCACGAAATAGATCGTGCTGCCGTCGGCCGAAAACACCGGTTCGGTGTCGATGCTGCTGCTCTGCGTCAGACGGCGAGGTTCGCCGCCGGCCGCAGGGATGCTGAAGAGTTGCGATCCGCCGTCGCGGCTGAGTGTCACCGCCAGCGAATTGCCGTCCGGCGCCCAGGCAGGCGCGCTGTTGGAACCACGGAAATTCGCGAGCAGGCGACGCTGGCCGGTCGAAACGTTGTGCACGTAGATGACCGGCTTGCGCGACTCGAAGGACACATAAGCCAGCTGGGTGCCGTTGGACGACCACACCGGGGAGATGATGGGTTCCGGGCTGGCGAGTGCGGCCTGCGAGTTTTCACCGTCGGCGTCGGCCACCCAGAGGTTGTAGCGGCTGCCCGTCTTGGTGACGTACGCGATTCGCGTCGAGAAGATGCCTTTTTCGCCGGTCAGCTTTTCATAGACGTAGTCGGCAATTCGGTGGGATGCAAGTCGCAGGTCGCCTTGCGGGACGGTGTAGCTCTGGCCACCGAGATCCTGGCCGCGCACGACATCCCAGAGACGGAAGCGAACGTCGAACCGGCCGTCGGCAAGGCGCGTGACGCTGCCGACCACCAGCGAGTCTGCGGTGCGCTGGCGCCACAGCGTAAGGTCGGGACGCGACGCTTCGTCCAGATCCTGGCCCGACGCGTCGACGCCACGGAACTGCCCGCTGCGCTCGAGGTCGGCCTGGACGATGGTCGAGATCTTCTGCGGTGAAGCATCCTGGCCCTTGAAGGGTGCCAGCGCGATCGGCAACTGCGTGAGACCGACGCCCGACACCTCGACCCGGAACTGGGCCAGGGCAGGAATCAGGGGAGAAGCCGCCAGGGCGGCGACAAGGCCACGGCGGGCGGCGAACGATGAGGAAGGAGTCAGGGAGAAATCGGGCAACGGCTTGATCATGCGGTTCGGAGAGGGTTTTCCGGGACAAAGTTCACCGGCGTAAGCATTCGACATGGTACACACTGCCGACACCGGTTCCGGACGCCGACCCTGCGGTCTGCGAAAAGCACGCCCGTAGAATCCGCGCCCATGCCCTCTCCCTCCCCCGGCACTGTCGGCGACAACGCTGCCGACGCCGCCGGCGCCCCCAGCGCGCGCCCTCCCCTGTTTCGCCGGCTTGCCCGCCTGATGACCTGGTTCGCCGGCTCGCGCCGCTGGTGGGCCATTGCCCTCGGCGCCGCGCTGACGGCAGCCATCACCGAGCCGCTGATGCCGGCGCTGCTGAAGCCGTTGCTCGACCGCGGCTTCACGCAGGGCGAACTCTCGCTCTGGATGGTGCCGGCCTTCATCATTCTTCTGTTCGCCGTGCGCGGTGTTGCGCAATTCGTTTCTCAATATGCGCTTGCCCGAATCGCCAACGAGGGCATGCAGCGCCTGCGCCGCGTGCTTTTCGAGCGCTTGCTGTCGGCCGAGCTCGCGCTGTTCACGCGGCAGTCTGCGAGCACGCTGTCGAATACCGTCGTGTATGAAGTGCAGACCGGCTCGATGCTGCTGGTGCAGGCGTTGCTGGGCTTGTCGCGCGACGGCTTCACGATGGTGGCGCTGCTCTGTTATCTGATCTACCTGAACTGGAAGCTGACGCTGATCGTCGGCCTGCTGGTGCCGGGCGTCGCCTGGATCATGAAGGTACTGTCCAAGCGGCTCTATCACCTGACCCGGCTCGGCCAGACCGCTACCGACGACCTGGCTTACGTCGTCGAGGAGAACGTGCTGGCGCATCGAATGGTCCGCCTGCACGGGGCCGAGGCCAGCCAGGGAGAGCGCTTCGAGCGCCTGAGCCAGACGTTGAACCGGCTCGCTGTCAAGTCGACCATCGCCTCCGCCGCCATGACGCCGCTGACGCAGCTGCTGGCAGCCGTCGCGCTGTCGGTGGTGGTGATGATCGCGTTGTGGCAGAGCAACGAACAGGGCCTCACCGTCGGCGGATTCGTCGCCTACATCACCGCGATGCTGATGCTGATCGCGCCGATCCGCCGTCTGGCCGACATGGCCAATCCGATCACGCGCGGCCTCGCCGCACTGGAACGCGGCCTCGCGCTGGTCGACGATGTGGCGCCCGAACAGCAAGGTACCGTGACGCTGCAACGCGCCGAGGGCCGCATCGAACTCCGCAATGTGCAGGTGCGCTACCGCGGAAAGGACGAAGCCAGCGCTCTCGACGGCGTCGACCTGACCATCGAGCCGGGCGAAACGGTCGCCTTCGTCGGGCCTTCAGGTTCGGGCAAGACGACGCTGGTCAGCCTGCTTCCACGCTTCGTGCTGCCGAGCGACGGCGAGGTGCTGCTCGACGGCCATTCGCTCGCAGACTGGCAGCTGCACAGCCTGCGCTCGCAATTCGCGATGGTCAGCCAGGACGTCGTCATGCTCAACGACACGTTGGGTGCCAACGTCGCGCTCGGCGGCGTCATGGACCGCGAACGGGTCGCTGCCTGCGTGGACGCGGCCAACCTGCGCACGCACGTCGAAAGCCTGCCGCAAGGCATGGACACGGTTCTGGGCCACAACGCGACGCAGCTCTCGGG
>JAQGMX010000446.1 GCA_028292145.1 Variovorax sp. | reverse complement strand
GCACCGGCAGCTATCCGTTCATTTCCAGCCTCGACCACCTCGGACCGTTTGCCCGTTCGGTGCGCGACCTGGCACTCGCCTACGACGCAATGCAGGGGCCGGAAACTGTCGGCCCGCACGATCCGGGCTGTGCGCAACGCGCGGTTGCACCGACGTTTTCGGTGCTCGGCCACGGACTCAAGGGCCTGCGCATCGGCGTGCTCGGCGGCTACTTCCGCGAGCGCGCGATGCCGGAGGCGCTTTCTGCGGTCAATCGGGTGGCTCACGCACTGGGCGCCACCCACACGGTCGAGCTGCCGATGGTCGAAGCCGGTCGCGCAGCGGCTTTCCTCATCACGAACGCCGAAGGTGCCGCGCTCCACCTGGAAGACCTGCGCAGGCGACCGCACGATTTCGAGCCGCTTTCGCGCGATCGGTTCCTGGCCGGTGCGCTGCTGCCGGCCGCCTGGATCGCGCGAGCGCAGCGGGTCCGCCGGCTCTACGCCGAACAGGTGGCACGCGTATTCGAGAGCTACGACATCCTGCTGGCCGCATCGACGCCGTGCGCGGCCACGCCGATCGGTGCGGAATGGTTCGAGATCAACGGGCAGCGGCTGCCGGTACGCCCCAGCATGGGCATGCTGACCCAGCCGATTTCGTGCATCGGGTTGCCGGTTTGCGGCGTGCCGGTGTGGGGCGGGCATGAAAGCCTGCCCATTGGCGTGCAGGTGATCGCGGCGCCGTGGCGGGAAGACCTGGCGCTGCGAGTGGCGGCGGTGCTCGAAGCAGCCGGCGTTGCGCAGGCGCCGGTCGCGCAGCTGAACTGACGCGGGCAACACTGCAAAGCCCGGGCATGAAATTTGCACACCGTCTTGTATCCAAGATCACCATGTACCTTTCCGGAGCATTTCCATGAGCCAGATCAATCGCCGCGATTCCCTCAAATCCATCGCCGCACTCGGCGCCGCCGGCACGCTCGGTGGCTGGAGCGCGCTCGCCAGGGCGCAGAAACCGCTGACCATCGGCGTGATCTACGTCGGCCCGCGCGACGACTACGGCTACAACCAGGCGCACGCGCAGGCGGCGGCCGAGATCAAGAAGATGCCCGGCATCAAGGTGATCGAGGAAGAGAACGTGCCCGAGACCGCCGCGGTACAGAAGACCATGACCGGCATGATCCAGCAGGACGGCGCCAAGCTGCTGTTCCCGACCTCGTACGGCTACTTCGATCCGCATGTGCTGGCCGTGGCGCCGAAGAACCCCGACGTGCGCTTCTCGCATTGCGGCGGTCTCTGGACCGAATCGATGCCCAAGAACGCGGGCAGCTTTTTCGGCTACATCGAGGAATGCCAGTTCCTGAACGGCGTCATCGCGGCGCACATGACGAAGAGCAACAAGATCGCCTTCGTCGCAGCCAAGCCGATTCCGCAGGTGCTGCGCAATATCAATGCCTTCACGCTCGGTGCGCGCTCGGTCAAGCCGGGGATCACCTGCAGCGTGATCTTCACCGGCGACTGGTCGATGGCTGTCAAGGAAGCCGAAGCCACCAACAGCCTGGCCGACCAGGGCTGCGACGTGTTCACGATGCACGTCGACGGCCCGAAGGTGGTCGTCGAGACCGCCGCCAAGCGCGGCAAGATGGTCTGCGGCTACCACGCGAGCCAGGCGAAGCTGGCACCGCAGGCCTATCTGACCGGCGCCGAGTGGAACTGGATGACGGCCTACAAGACCATCATCGAAGCGGCGCAGAGCGGCAAGCCACATCCGAACTTCCTGCGCGGCGGCCTGAAGGACGGCTACGTGAAGATGTCCGCCTACGGTCCGGCCGTGACCGACGCAGCCAAGAAGCAGGCCGACGGCATCAAGGCCCAGATGGTCGCCGGCAGCTTCGACATCTTCAAGGGGCCTCTCAAGGACAACAAGGGCAAGGAAATCATCGCAGCGGGCAAGGTCCAGAAGCAGACCGACCTCGAGCTCGAGAAAATGAATTACCTGGTCGAAGGCGTGCTGGGCTCGGTCTGATCGCGAGCCCAAAGCCATGCCCACCGCGCTGAAAGAGATCGCCTACCCGGTGTTCGCCATCGCGGCGGCGCTGCTGCTGTTCGGTTTGCTGGGCGCACTGGCGGGCGTCGATCCGGTGGACGTCTGGACGACGCTCTTCACCGGCGCGTTCGGCAGCTGGTTTTCCTGGCAGAACACGCTGCAGCGCGCAGCGCCGCTGATGCTCACGGCCCTGTGCGTGGCGATCCCAGCGCGCGCGGGGCTGATCATCATCGGCGGCGAGGGCGCTGTGGTGCTGGGCGGGTTGGCCTGTGCGGCGCTGCCGTACGTGGTGCCGCTGCCTGGCAACGTGATCGGCACGGTCATCGTCTGCATCGCTGCTGCGGTGGCCGGCGGGTTGTGGATCGTGCTCGCCGGATGGCTGCGCCAATTCCGTGGCATCAACGAGACGATCAGCAGCCTGCTGCTGGCGTACATCGCGATCGGCCTGTTCAAGCATCTGGTCGAAGGACCATTGCGCGATCCGGCGAGCCTGAACAAGCCGGCGACGTATTCGCTGCCGGAAGGGCTGCTGATCGGCGGTATCGGCGGGTCGGACATTCACTGGGGGCTGGCGATCGGCGTCGTCGCCTGCGTTGGGCTGGGGCTCTGGCTGCGCGTGACGACGTCCGGATTTGCGGTGCGGGTGGTGGGCGGCAATCCGCGGACGGCTCAGCTGGTCGGTCTGCCGGCGACGCGACTCATATTGGCTGCTTGCGGCGTCGGCGGCGCGTGTGCGGGCGTGGCGGGTGCGGTCGAGGTGGCGGCGGTGCATACGAATGCCAACGCTTCGTTGATCGCCGGCTATGGCTATGCGGGCATTCTCGTGTCGTTCATCGCACGGCACAACCCGATGGCGATCATTCCGGTGGCGATCCTGTTCGGTGGATTCGGTGCGGCCGGGAGCCTGCTGCAGCGGCGGCTGGATTTGCCGGATGCGTCGGTGCTGGTGCTGCAGGGGATCGCCTTCGTGCTGATTCTGGCGAGTGAAGGGCTGCGCACCGTCGACTGGGGACGTGTTCGGTCATTCGCGCGTCGGGGGCGGGGAGCCGCCATCCCGGCCTTCCCCCGGATGGGA
>JAQGMX010000434.1 GCA_028292145.1 Variovorax sp. | reverse complement strand
CGGCTTCAACCGCTGGCTGGAGCGTCGCTACAGCCAGGTCTTCGACGGCTGAACGGGAAAAATCAATGCGCAAGAACGGCCTGCTCTCGCTGATCTATCACAGCATCTTCATCGCCTTCATCCTGGCCCCGCTGGTGGTCGTGGTGCTGGTGTCCTTCACCAGCAAGGGCTACATCTCGATGCCCACCGACGGTTTCTCGCTGCGCTGGTTCCGTGCCATCGGAAGCGCGAGCGAACTGGTGGCCGCTTTCTGGCTGTCGCTCTGGCTCGGGCTGGCGAGCGCGACGGTGGCGGTCGTCCTCGCCGTGCCGGCGGCGCTGGCACTGGTGCGCTACCGCTTCCCGGGCCGCAGCGTGCTGACCGCCTTCTTCATGTCGCCGCTGATGATCCCGCACGTGGTGCTCGGCGTGGCCTTCCTGCGCTTCTTCAGTACGGCGGGCATCACCGGTTCGTTCTTCTGGCTCGCGCTGACGCATGTCGTGGTCGTCATGCCGTACGCGCTGCGGCTGGTGCTGGCGTCGGCGACCGGGCTGGACCGCGACGCCGAAAAGGCCGCGCTGTCGCTCGGCGCCAGCCGCGCCACCGCCTTCCGCCGCATCGTGCTGCCGCTGATCCTGCCGGGCGTCGTGGGCGGCTGGATGCTGGCCTTCATCCAGAGCTTCGACGAACTGACGATGACCGTCTTCGTCGCCACGCCCGGCACCACGACGCTGCCGGTCGCCATGTACAACCAGATCGCCAACACCATCGACCCGCTGGTCGCCTCGGTGTCGACGGTCCTCATCGCCGGCACGCTGGTGCTGATGGTGCTGCTCGACCGCATCGTCGGTCTCGACCGCGTGCTGATCGGCAAGGGAAGCTGAAAGAAAAATGAAAACAACCGATCTGATCGTCGTCGGGGGCGGCCTCGTCGGCGTGGCGCTTGCCTACGGCGCCGCGCGCACCGGCGCACAAGTGACCGTGCTCGACGAAGGCGACGACGCATTCCGCGCCTCGCGAGGCAACTTCGGCCTCGTATGGGTGCAGGGCAAGGGCTTCGGCATGGCGCCGTATGCGCGCTGGTCGATGCGCTCGTCGCGCCAGTGGCCTGCGCTGGCCGCGGCGCTGCTGGAGGAAACCGGCGTCGACGTGCAGCTGCACCAGCCCGGCGGCTTCCACTTCTGCTTTTCCGAGAAGGAGATGCAGGAGCGCACGGCGCGCATGCAGTCGATCCGCGACGAACTCGACGGCGACTATCCATTCGAAATGTTCGGCCACGATGCCCTGGCACAGCGCCTGCCCGGCATCGGCCCGGCCGTCGTGGGCGCCAGCTACACGCCGATGGACGGCCATGCCAATCCGCTCAAGCTCCTGCGCGCGCTGCACTCCGCCTGCCAGGCGCGCGGCGTGCAGGTGATCGGCGGCGGGCGCGTGTCCGAGGTCACGCGGGTACCCGACGGCTACGAGGTCGAGGCCGGCGGCAGGCGCCACCGCGCAACGCGCATCGTGATGGCGGCCGGGCTCGGTAACCGGACGTTGGCTGCACAGGTCGGCCTGCATGCCCCGGTGGTCCCCAACCGGGGCCAGGTGCTGGTCGGCGAGCGCGTCGCGAAATTTCTCGACCACCCGACGACCTACGTGCGCCAGACCGATGAAGGCACGATCCAGCTCGGCGATTCGATGGAAGACGTCGGCCTGGACGACGGCACCACCGCCGACGTGCTGGCCACCATCGCGCAGCGCGGCGTGCGCGCCTTTCCGGCCCTCGAAAGCCTGCGGCTGGTGCGTGCCTGGGGCGCGTTGCGGGTGATGACGCCCGACGGCTACCCGATCTACCAGCAGTCGACCCAGTGCCCCGGCGCCTTCGTCGTCACCTGCCACAGCGGCGTGACGCTGGCGGCCAACCACGTCTTCACCATCGCGCCATGGCTCGCCGGAAACAGCGGCCAGGAGCCCGATGTACCGGCCGGTGCCGAAGCCTTCACCGGCGACCGTTTCCTCGGCGACAACCAGAAGTTCAACAATGCCCATTGAAACTCGGCCTCTTTTCCGTGCACTCGCCTCGCCCGACGGCCCGACGGTCGCGCTCATGTTCGACGGCCGCCCGCTCCAGGCGCCGGCCGGCATCTCGGTCGCGGCGGCGCTGCTCGCCAGCGGCGTCTCGACGTTTCGCACCACGCCGGTCAGCGGCGCGGCGCGCGCGCCCTTCTGCATGATGGGCGCGTGTTTCGACTGCCTGGTCGAGATCAATGGCGTGCCCAACCGGCAGAGCTGCCTGACCGCGGTCGCCAACGGAATGAAGGTTCGCACGCAGCAGGGTTTGCGCAGCTTCGACCTGCCGGAACCCACCGAAACGAAGGTCGACCATGTCGGATGAAACGAACGCGCCGGTCGACCGCTTCGACATCGCCATCGTCGGCGCCGGCCCGGCCGGCATGGCGGCGGCGATCGCCGCCACGGGCCTCGGCGCCAGCGTCGTGGTGCTCGACGAGCAACGTGCCGTTGGCGGCCAGATCTATCGCGCCGTCACCACCGCGCCGGCGCGCCGCCTGGAGATGCTCGGCCCCGACTACGCCGCCGGCAAGCCGCTGGCCGAACGCTTTCGCAGCTGTGGCGCGTTGCACATCGGTGACGCCGCCGTCTGGCAGATCGTGCCCGACGGCACCGTCCATTACCTGCGCGGCGGCAAGACAGCCACGCTCAAGGCTGACCGCGTGATCGTCTGCTCCGGCGCGATGGAGCGGCCCTTCCCGATTCCCGGCTGGACGCTCCCCGGCGTGCTGACCGCCGGTGCCGCGCAGATCCTGCTGAAGAGCGCCGATGTGGTCCCTGCCGAACCCGTGGTGCTAGCCGGCTGCGGCCCGCTGCTCTACCTGCTCGGCTGGCAGTACGTACGGGCCGGCGTGCCGATCCGCGCGCTGGTCGACACGACGTCGATGGACGACTACAAACGCGCCATCCCGCATCTCGGCGGCGCGCTGGTCGGCTGGCGCTACCTGCAGAAGGGCCTGGCGCTGATGCGCGTGCTCAAGCGCGCCGGCGTGCCCTTCTTCACCGGCGCCGAGGCGCTGGCGGCGGAAAGCGACGCGGCAGGCCATGCCGTGCAGGCCCTGAACTTCAAGGTCGGCGGCAAGGCGCATCGCATCGAGACTTCCACGCTGCTGCTGCATCACGGCGTGGTTCCGAACACCCAGTTCACCTGGTCGCTGCGCGCGGCCCATCGCTGGGACGATGTCCAGCTGTGCTGGCAACCCGAAACCGACATCTGGGGCGCGCTGAGCATTCCCGTCGTCTCCCTCGCAGGCGACGGCATGGGCATCGGCGGCGCGGTGGCTTCGGCGCTGCAGGGCGAGCTGGCCGCGCTCGGCGCGCTGCATTCGCTCGGCAGAATCACCGAAGCCGAGCGCGACACCCGGGCCGCGCCGGCGCGCGCGGCGCTCAGGAGCAACCTGCGCATCCGTCCGTTCCTCGACGCGCTCTACCGCCCCAAGAAGGCCAACCGCGTACCCGCCGACGACGTGATCGTCTGCCGCTGCGAGGAGGTCACGGCCGGCGCGATCCGCGAATTCGTCAAGCTCGGCTGCCACGGACCGAACCAGGCCAAGGCTTTCGGCCGCTGCGGCATGGGGCCGTGCCAGGGTCGCCTGTGCGGCCTCACGGTGACCGAAGTCATTGCCGACGCACGCGGCGTCGCACCGGCCGACGTCGGCTACTACCGCATCCGTCCGCCGATCAAGCCGGTGTCGCTCGGCGAACTGGCCGGCCACATCGCGAATGGCTGACGTCATCGTCATCGGCGGCGGCTTTCATGGCATGTCGAGCGCGCTGCATCTGGCGCGCCGCGGGCTGAAGGTCACCCTGCTGGAAGCGCAGTACTGCGGCCGCCATGCATCGGGCGCGAATGCCGGCGGCGTGCGCACGTCGGGCCGCGACATCGCGGAGATTCCGCTGGCGCTGGCATCGCGCGAGATGTGGCACCGGCTGCCCGAACTGGTCGGCGACGATTGCGGCTTCGTGCCGAGCGGCCAGCTGAAAGTGTCGGAAACTGAAGCGGAATTCGAGGTGCTGCGCGAACGGGTCCGGCTGCTGCAATCGCTCGGTTTCACGCACGAGGAACTGATCGACGCGCGCCATGTGCGAGAACTGGTGCCGGCCATCGCACCGCACGTCACCGGCGCAATCTGGGTGCGCGATGATGGCCATGCGCTGCCGTTTCGCGCAGTGACTGCTTTTCGGCTCGCGGCGGAGCGGGCCGGTGCGGTCGTGCGCGAGGAAACACCGGTCGAGCGCATCGCGCACCGCGCCGGCCGCTGGCATGTGCAGTGCGCCGGCGGCCGGTCGTTCAGCGCGACGCACCTCGTCAATGCAGCCGGCGCCTGGGCCGGTGA
>JAQGMX010000419.1 GCA_028292145.1 Variovorax sp. | reverse complement strand
CCCAAGGTCGACCTGACGATGGACGCCAAGGGCGGCCGGATCATGCGCGACGTGAGTCGCGACAACTTCCGCAAGCGCATGGCGATGCTGATCTTCGAGAAGGGCAAGGGCGAAGTGCTCACCGCGCCGTCGATCAACGGCGAGTTGGGCAACCGCTTCCAGATTTCCGGCTCGATGAACGTGGTCGAAGCCAACGACCTGGCGCTGTTGCTGCGCGCCGGTTCGCTGGCCGCGCCGATGGAAATCATCCAGGAACGGACCATCGGCCCGAGCCTGGGTGCCGACAACATCGAGAAGGGTTTCAAGAGCGTCATGTACGGCTTCCTGGCCATCATGGTGTTCATGTGCGCCTACTACGCGCTGTTCGGCCTGTTCTCATCGATCGCGCTGGCGGTCAACCTGATGTTGCTGGTGGCGATCCTGTCGATGCTGCAGGCCACGCTGACGCTGCCCGGCATCGCCGCCATGGCGCTGGCCATCGGCGTCGCCATCGACTCCAACGTGCTGATCAACGAGCGCGGGCGCGAAGAACTGCGCAACGGCGCCTCGCCGCAGGCGGCCATCCACGCGGGCTACGAGCGCGCCTGGGGCACCATCCTCGACTCCAACGTGACGACACTGATCGCCGGCATCGCGTTGCTGGCCTTCGGTTCGGGCCCGGTGCGCGGCTTCGCGGTGGTGCACTGCATCGGCATCGTGACCTCGATGTTCTCGGCGGTGTTCTTCTCGCGCGGCTTGGTGAACTTCTGGTACGGCGGCAAGAAAAAGCTCAAGAGCGTGTCGATCGGCACCGTCTGGCGTCCCAAGACCGATCCTGTCGATGCTGGCGCTGTTGTTGCTGCAGACAGCACGGCCGTGGTCAAAGCGAAATAAGGGGCAAGCGCCACCATGGAATTCTTCCGCATCCACAAGACCATCCCGTTCATGCGCCACGCGGTGGTGCTGAACATCGTTTCCTTCGCCACCTTCGCGCTGGCTGTGTTCTTCCTGTTCCATCGCGGCCTGCATCTCTCGGTGGAATTCACCGGCGGCACGGTGATGGAAGTCGCCTACCAGCAGTCGGTCGACGTCGGCCAGGTCCGCGAAACCATCGGCAAATTGGGCTATGCCGAAGTGCAGGTGCAGAATTTCGGCACTTCGCGCGACGTGCAGATCCGCTTGCCGGTGCAGAAGGGCCAGACCTCTGCGCAGCAGAGCGTCCAGGTGATGGACGCACTCAAGGCGGTCGATCCGACGGCCACCCTGCGCGGCAACGAGTTCGTCGGCCCGCAGGTCGGCGAGGAACTGACCACCAACGGTCTCAAGGCGCTCGGCATGGTGGTGGTCGGCATCATGATCTACCTGGCTTTCCGCTTCGAGTGGAAGTTCGCGGTATCGACCGTGCTCGCCAACCTGCACGACGTGGTCATCATCCTAGGCTTCTTCGCCTTCTTCCAGTGGGAGTTCTCGCTGGCGGTGCTGGCGGCGGTGCTGGCGGTGCTGGGTTATTCGGTCAACGAATCGGTGGTGATCTTCGACCGCGTGCGGGAAAACTTCCGCCGCTACCGAAAAATGGACACGCGCGAAGTCATCGACAGCGCCATCACCTCGACCATCAGCCGGACCATCATCACCCACGGTTCCACACAACTGGTGGTGCTGTCGATGTTCTTCTTCGGTGGCCCGACGCTGCATTACTTCGCGCTGGCGCTCACCATCGGCATCTGCTTCGGCATCTATTCTTCGTGCTTCGTGGCTGCGGCGATCGCCATGTGGCTCGGCATCAAGCGCGAGGACCTGATCAAGGCGCCGGTCAAGCGCGACGGCGATCCGGACGACCCGAACGCCGGCGCTACCGTCTGACGCCCTTGTGCGTAAACGTTTCCCGGGGCAAGCTCAGGCTTTACGATAACGATTCATCGCAAACCCTTATTTCATGAGCACCGCGCGGCCCCAAGCCCTTTCCCTGCAGATCGCTCGCGAGACGCGTGAACGTTTTCTGGTCGCCACCGACGAGGTGATCGCACACATCGCACAGCCGATCCGCGAGCGCCTGATCGCGATGTCGGACGAAATGACGAACGCGCGGGAGATGCAGGATCGGCGCGACGACTTTCTCGCCTTCAAGTCGCAGGGCGACAACTGGGTGAACGAAACACGCATTGCCTGGCGCAAGGCACTTGCCGCGAGTTCCGGTGCCGGCGCATCGACCAACACGCTTTCGCGGCTCGAACTGATCGGCGACGACGTGGTGGAAACCGGCATCCTGTCTTCGCGCCTCGCGCAGGCGGTTCAGGGCAAGGCGAGCTTCGAGTACAGCGATCTGCGCCTGCGCATCCAGTCGCTCGAAAACACCAGCGAACTCGACCCCAGGGACATTCTCAAACCAGAAGCGCTGGCCGGCGTGATGGTCGCCCAGTGGCTCGCCGTCGGCCTGAGCCGGGTGCTCTGGACGAAGATGCAGGACACCATTCAACAGCATGTGCTCGATGGCATCGTCAACGCCTATCGGGAAGCGAACGCCTTCCTGATCTCCAAGGGTGTGATGCCGGAGATCGACCTCAAGAGTTTCGTGCGGCGCGCGGGCGCGAACGGGTCGAACGCAGCCCCTCTCGGTGGTGGCGGCGGCGGCAATGGTGGTTTCGGCGGTGGACCGGGTGCTTCGGGCGCCGGTGCGCTGGCCAATCGGCCCGGCGCTTTCGCGCCTGCTGCCATCGGCCTGCATTCGCATGCCGGTCAGTCGGCCCAAGACGGTCATGAGCAATTCTTCGGATCGCCGCTCGGCATCGCGCGTCAGCGGGCGCAGGGCGTGATGATGAACCTGAAGCGCTTTGTGACCGCCCGCATCGGCGGCGGTAGCGGTCAGGGCGGCGACGGCGTCCAGCGAAGTGCGTGGTCCGACGGCGGCGGATCGGCCGGCGCGGCTGCAGCCGGGCGACAATCTGGCGGGCGCTCGGGCGGCGGTGCTGGAGCGGGCGGCGCTGCCGCAGAGGCCGACATGAACGCCTTCGCCTCGGCCATTGCCGATGC
>JAQGMX010000412.1 GCA_028292145.1 Variovorax sp. | reverse complement strand
AAGAAGATCAGCTTGCTGAGCGCCGACGGCCCCTGGTTGAAGAGGGGCGGCGCAGATCGATCAAGGGTGCCAAGCGGCATGGTCGGAATGACCTGTCAGTAACTCGGGAAGCCAATGTAACGAAGTTCGCCGCACAGCTGCCGCGCAGCCTAGGAACAAGCCTATTCAGACGTGAAGATGCTGCCCAGACGATCCATGCGCTCCAGCGCGATGCCGCAGCCGCGCACCACACAGGTCAGCGGATCTTCGGCCACCAGCACCGGCAGGCCGGTGTCCTCGGCCAGCAGACGGTCCAGGTCGCGCAGCAGTGCGCCGCCGCCGGTCAGCATCATGCCGCGCTCGGCGATGTCGGCGCCGAGTTCGGGCGGCGTCTGTTCGAGCGCGTTCTTGACGGCGCTCACGATGTTGTTCAACGGATCGGTCAGCGCTTCCAACACTTCGTTGGAGCTGATGGTGAAGCTGCGCGGCACGCCCTCGGACAGGTTGCGGCCCCTGACCTCCATCTCCTTGACTTCGGAGCCCGGGAACGCGGAACCGATCGTCTTCTTGATGGTTTCGGCCGTCGGCTCGCCGATCAGCATGCCGTAGTTGCGACGGATGTAATTGATGATGGCCTCGTCGAAGCGGTCGCCACCGACGCGGACACTGCCCTTGTAGACCATGCCGCCGAGCGAGATCACGCCGACTTCGGTCGTGCCGCCGCCGATGTCGACCACCATCGAGCCGGAAGCTTCGGACACCGGCAGGCCAGCGCCGATTGCGGCCGCCATCGGTTCCTCGATGAGGTAGACCGAGGTGGCGCCTGCCGCTTCGGCCGCGTCCTTGATGGCGCGGCGCTCGACCTGGGTCGAGCCGCAGGGCACACAGATGATGATGCGCGGGCTCGGCGCGAGCAGCGAACGCGGGTGCACCATCTTGATGAACTGCTTGATCATCTGCTCGGTGATCACGAAGTCGGCGATCACGCCGTCCTTCATCGGGCGGATCGCCTCGATGTTGCCGGGCACCTTGCCGAGCATCGCCTTGGCTTCGCGGCCCACGGCCTGGATCACCTTCTTGCCGTGCGGGCCGCCTTCATGGCGGATCGCGACGACGGAAGGCTCGTCCAGGACGATGCCCTTGTTGCGGGCAAAAATCAGGGTGTTCGCGGTTCCAAGATCGATCGCAAGGTCGGTCGAGAAATACCGACGGAAAGCTCCAAACATGTGGAATTCCTCACGGGCACGACATGCGCATCGGCGTGTCGTCGCCCTCTTTCTGGGTCGTCTGACGGGGTGGATTGGTAGGTTTTTGCAGCAGAAGCCGGCGCGTTCGCGGGGGTCACGGCAAAGGCGGGATAATACCCGAATACCCTCGGTTCTCCCCTGTTGAAGCCCCTGGCACAGGCGGTTTACACGCCGTTTCGACGGCATTCGGACCGGCTCCCAACTTCTCTCGACTGCCTTCGACCTCCTCATGTCGCTCACTTCTTCCGATATCGGCCGCATCGCAACGCTCGCGCGGCTGCCGCTGACCCCTGACGAAAGCACCCGCATGCTCGGGCAGATCAACGGTTTCTTCGACCTGGTCGAAACCATGCGCGCCATCGACACCACCGGCGTCGAGCCGTTGGCGCATCCGGTCGCCGCCATCGAGGACATCGCCCTGCGCCTGCGCGACGACGTCGCCAGCGAGCCGAATGCGCGCGAAGCCAACCAGCGCAGCGCGCCGGCGGTCGAGCGCGGCCTGTTCCTGGTGCCGAAGGTGATCGAATGAGCAAGGATCTGCATCAACTCGGCGTTGCCGAACTGGCCGGCATGCTGGCTTCGGGCCAGGTTTCCGCCGTCGAGACTGCGCAGCATTTCCTGCAGCGCATCCATGCCAATACGTCCATCGGCGCCTTCGTGGCCGTCGATGAAGAAGTCACGCTGGCCCAGGCCCGCGCCGCCGATGCGCGCATCGCCAACGGCAGCCCAGCCGCGCTGGCCGGCGTGCCGATCGCGCACAAGGACATCTTCGTCACCGCCGATTTCCCGACCACGGCCGGCTCGCGCGTCCTGGCGGGCTACCGCTCGCCGTTCGATGCCACGGTGGTCCGCAAGCTGGCTGAAGCCGGCGCCGTCACGCTCGGCAAGCTCAGTTGCGACGAATTCGCAATGGGCTCGGCCAACGAGAACGTCGCCGTTCCGGCCATCTGTGCAGATCGGGCAGCCCCGGTGCGCAATCCGTGGGACGCCGAACGCGTTCCCGGCGGCTCTTCCGGCGGCAGCGCCGCGGCCGTTGCGGCGCGCCTGACGCCCGCAGCCACCGGCACCGACACCGGCGGCTCGATCCGCCAGCCGGCGTCGTTCTGCGGCATCACCGGCATCAAGCCGACCTATGGCCGCGCCTCGCGCTACGGCATGGTCGCCTTCGCCTCGAGCCTGGATCAGGCCGGCCCAATGGCACATTCGGCCGAAGACTGCGCGCTGCTGCTGTCGGCGATCTGCGGCCCCGACCTCGACCGCGATTCGACTTCGCTCGACCGCCCGACCGAAGATTTCTCGCGCAATTTGAACAATTCGCTCGAAGGCTTGCGCATCGGCGTGCCGTCGGAGTTCTTCGGCGACGGCCTGGCGCCCGGCGTGCGCGCCGCCGTCGAGGCCGCGCTGGCCGAATACGAAAAGCTCGGCGCCAAGCGCGTGCCCATCGCGCTGCCGCGCACCGAGTTGTCGATCCCGGTCTACTACATCCTGGCCGCGGCCGAGGCGTCGAGCAACCTGAGCCGCTTCGACGGCGTCAAGTTCGGCCATCGCGCCAAGGACTACCGCGACCTGGCCGACATGTACGGCAAGACGCGCGAAGAAGGCTTCGGCGACGAGGTCAAGCGCCGGATCATGATCGGGACCTACGTGCTGAGCCACGGCTACTACGACGCCTACTACCTGCAGGCGCAGAAGGTACGCCGCATGATCGCCGACGACTTCCAGCAGGCGTTTTCGCAGTGCGACGTGATCGCCGGCCCGGTGGCGCC
>JAQGMX010000387.1 GCA_028292145.1 Variovorax sp. | reverse complement strand
CCATGACCAGCTTCAAGAAGTACCGCATCGGCGGCAAGGTTTCGCTCGGCGACATCGACCCGGACGCAAAGCCTTTCACGGTCGGCGACAAGGCCATGCAGGAAGCGGAGCTGGACGCGCTGTCGCTCGAGCTCGACGGCCTGCAGAACCTGCTGCATGCCGAAGGCCGCCGCAAGGTGCTGCTGGTGCTGCAGGGCACCGACACCAGCGGCAAGGACGGGACGGTGCGCTGGGTGTTTTCACGCACCTCGCCGCTGGGCGTGCGTGTCGCGGCCTTCAAGGCGCCGTCGCTCGACGAGCAGGCGCACGACTTTCTCTGGCGCTGCCACGCGGTCGTGCCGCGCACCGGCGAGATCGGCGTGTGGAACCGCAGCCATTACGAGGACGTCCTGGTGCCGGTGGTCGAAGGCTGGATCGACAAGAAAGCCACGCAGCGCCGCTACGCGCAGATCAACGACTTCGAGCGTCTGCTGGCCGAAACCGGCACCGTCGTGCTCAAGTGCATGCTGCACATCGGCAAGGACGAGCAACGCGAGCGCCTGCAGGAGCGCATCGACGATCCGGCCAAGCACTGGAAGTTCAGCATGGGCGATCTCGATGCGCGCAAGAAATGGGACAGCTATCAGCGCGCCTATGCACGCGCGCTGGACGCGACATCGACCGATCACGCGCCGTGGTACGTCATTCCGGGCAACAGCAAGACGCATCGCAACCTGATGATCGCCAAGCTGCTGGTGAAGACGCTCGAGGACATGAAGCTGTCGGTGCCGCCGCCGGACCCGGCGTTGAAGGGGCTGGTGGTCAGCTGACGCCGACGTAGCGCGTCCAGAGCGTGCGGTCGGCGTCGAGCGCGGTCGAATCGCCCTGCCAGACCACGCGCCCTCGTTCGATGATCAGGTGGCGATCGGCCAGCGGCAGCAGACGCTGCACGTACTTGTCGATCACCAGGATCGCCTCGCCTTCCGCCTTCAGCATCGCGAGGCAGCGCCAGATCTCCTCGCGGATCACTGGCGCCAGGCCTTCGGTCGCTTCGTCCAGGATCAGCAGTCGCGGATGCGTCGACAGCGCGCGCGCGATGGCGAGCATCTGCTGCTCGCCGCCCGAGAGCTGGTTGCCGGCGTGGCGCTTGCGCTCGGCCAGCCGGGGAAAGAGCGCATAGAGCGCCTCTGCGGTCCAGCGCGGCGCCCGACCGGCCGCAGCAATTCCCGGACGCGAGAACGCACGCAGATGCTCGTCGACGCTCAGGTTCGGGAACACATGCCGCCCTTCCGGAACGATCGCCATGCCGCGTCGCGCGATGGCATCGGGCCGTGCGCCGCCGATGTCGTCGCCGCCGAAATGCACATTGCCGCGCGACGGTTTCAGCGTGCCGGTCAGCACCTTCAGCAGCGTGCTCTTGCCCATGCCGTTGCGGCCCAGCAGCGCCACGACCTCACCGGGGCGAATGTCGATGTCGACGCCGAACAGCACCTGGCTGGCGCCATAGCCGGCTTCGATGCCGCGAGCCTGGAGCAGGGAAACCGATGCCGTCATACGCCGCCCTCCGCCTCGGTGCCGAGGTACACCGCCTGCACGTCCGGGTTGCCGCGCACTTCATCGGCGCTGCCGCTTATCAGCACCTTGCCCTGTACCAGCACGGTGATGCGGTCGGCCAGGCGGAAGACGGCGTCCATGTCGTGCTCGATAAGCAGGATGGCTGTCTCATGGCGCAGCGAATCGATCAGCGCCACCATGCGCGCGGATTCGTCCGGGCCCATGCCGGCCATCGGCTCGTCGAGCAGCAGCAGGCGCGGCCTGGCCGCGAGCGCCAGGGCGACATCGAGCGCGCGCTGGGCACCGTGCGCCAGTGTCCCGGCGATGCGGTCGCGCTCGTCGGCGAGTCCGACACGATCGGCCAACGCCACCGCCTGCTCGACCAGACCGGCCTCCCGCGAGCGCGGCGCCAAGAAGCGCAGGCTGCTGCCCGCATGCGCCTGCACGGCCAGCATCAGGTTGTCGTGCACGGAATCGTTCGCGAACACGCGCGTGACCTGAAAGCAGCGCGAGAGCCCGGCGCCGACGCGCTGATGGTCCTCGAGCGATGTGATGTCGCGGTCACCAAGCCAGATGCGGCCGGCGTCGGCTTCGAGCAGGCCGGAGATCAGGTTGACCAGCGTCGTCTTGCCCGCGCCGTTCGGCCCGATCAGCGCATGCACTTCGCCGCTCGCCACCGACAGATCGACGTGGTCGGTCGCGAGCAGCCCGCCGAAGCGTTTGACCAGCCCCTCGATGCGAAACAAGCTCATGACTTGCTCCCTCGGGCCCTTGGGGAGAACAAGGCCGAGAGCCCTTTCGGCGCCCACAGCGCCACCGCGATCAGCAGCAGCCCGAGCGGCAGATGCCAATACGCGGTGTGCTGCTTGAGCACCTCTTCGAGCAGCAGCCAGACCGCCGCGCCCAGCGGACCGCCCCAACTGCGTCCGAGCCCGCCGATCACGACCATCACCACCAGCGTGGCCGACTGCGTCCAGTGCATCGTCGCCGGGCTGACGAAGCCGTTGCCGTTCGCCAGCAGCGCACCGGCCAGCCCGGCGATGCCGCCCGCGATCGCAAATCCCGCGAGCCGGATGCGGAACACCGGATAGCCCAGCGCACGCATTCGCGTCTCGTTGTCGCGAATGCCGCGCAGCGCATGGCCGAAGCGCGACTGCGTGGCCCGGTGCATCCAGCCGAGCAGCAAAGCGACCAGCGCCAGCACCACCCAGTAGAAGTTCAACTCGTCGTTGAGGTCCAGGCGCAGCCCGGCCAGGCCTGGAATGCCCAGCTCGGGACGCGCCGACAGCGTGTAGCCGTCGTCGCCGCCATACATCCGCAACGACACCGCGATGAAGTACAGCATCTGCGCGAACGCCAGCGTCGCCATGATGAAGTAAACGCCGCGCGTGCGCAGCGCCACCGTGCCGACCAGCGCCGCGACGACCGCAGCCACCAGCGCCGCAGCCGGCCACATCGTCCAGGCCGACGTGACGCCCGCATCCGCCAGAGCCACCACCGTGTACGCACCGACGCCGATGAACCCCGCGTGTCCGAGCGCGACCATGCCGCCGAAACCGAGGATGAAATTGAGGCTCGCCGCAGCCAGCGCGACGATCAGCACGCGCCGCACGAAGCCGATATAGAACGCCATGTCGAACATCGGCGCGACGAGCGGGAACATGGCGAGCGCGATCAGCATGACGGCGACCGTCACGTGGCCGGTCGAAGAAGTGTTGCGCTCGTTCATGCGCGCGCCGCGAACAGGCCCGAAGGCTTGAAGATCAGCACGACAACCATCAGCGCGTACATCGCGACCTCGGCGAACAGCGGACCGAGATCGGCGGCTGTCGCGGGCGGCAAGGTGGCGCGCAACGCCATCGGCAGGAACGCGCGCCCGGCCGTATCGACGAGGCCGACCAGCAGCGCCGCCACGAACGCGCCGCGCACCGAGCCGATGCCGCCGATCACCAGCACCACCAGCGCCGGAATCAGAATCTGCTCGCCCATGCCGACCTGCACCGCGACGATCGGCCCCATCAGCGCGCCGGCCAGTGCGGCCAGCGCGGCGCCGAGCAGGAACACGCCCGTGAAGATGCGGCCCACGCGCACGCCCATCAGCTCGGCCATCGGCCGGTCCGATGCGCCGGCACGTACCCGCATGCCGACGCGCGTGTGATTCACGAACAGATACAGCGCCAGCGCCACCGCGACGCCCGCGCCGAGGATCAGGAGCCGGTACGCCGGATAAGGCAATCCGTCGACCAGCTCGACTGGGCCCGACAGCGCGGCCGGCGTCGGCGCCATCACCGGCGACGGCCCCCAGATCATCTTGACCAAATCGTCCGCCACCAGGATCACGCCGAAAGTCGCAAGCACCTGCGCCAGATGGTCGCGCGCGTACAGCCGACGCATCAGCAGCACTTCGAGCAACGCCGCGACAGCGACCGTCACGACCACGGCGAGCACGACGGCCAGCACGAACGATCCGCTCTGCCGGTGCGCCTCCGCGGCAACGTAGGCGCCGGCCATGAAGAGCGAACCGTGTGCCAGATTGAGCACGTCCATGATGCCGAACACCAGCGTCAGTCCGGCGGCCATAAGGAACAGCATCAGCCCGAAGCCAAGGCCGTTGAGCAGCTGCTCGAAGAAGAGGATGCCGGTCACGCTACTTCAGCGGGCACTTGTCGGAATAGGTGTCGCCGTAGTTGGTGACGACGGTGCTGATCAGCTTGTTTGTGACCTTGCCTTGCGCATCCTTGCCGACCACGCGCAGGTAGAAGTTCTCGACCGGATAGTGGTTGTTGGCGTACTTGAAGCGGCCGCGCGTCGAGGCGAAGTCGGCCTTCTTGAGCGCGGCGATCACGGCTTCGCGGTTCTGAGCGTTGCCGCCGGCCTGCTTCACCGCGGCGTCCATCGCCAAGATGACGTCGTAGGCCTGCGCGGCGTAGAGCGACGGGTAGCGGCCGTTGTATTCCTTCTTGAACGCATCGACGAACGCCTTGTTGGCCGCGTTGTCGAGGTCGTGCGCCCAGTGCGAGGTGTTGAACAGCCCGAGCATCGGCTCGCCCACCGCGCCGATCACGTCCTCATCGGCCGAAAAGCCGCTGGTCACCAGCGTGATGTCTTTCGACAAGCCCGCTCCGACGAACTGCTTGATGAAGTTGATGCCCATCGCGCCGGGCAGGAAGAAGTAGATCGAGTCGGGCTTGGTCGCGCGCAGCTGGGCGAGTTCGGCGGCGTAGTCGATCTGGCCGAGCTTGGTGTAGAGCTCGTCGGCCACCTGGCCCTTGAACTGCCGCTTGAACCCGCCCAGCGCGTCCTTGCCAGCCGGGTAGTTGGGCGCGATCAGCGCGATCTTCTTGAAGCCGCGCTCCTGCGCGAACTTGCCGGCCGCTTCGTGGAACTGGTCGTTCTGGTAGGCAGTGCCGAAGAAATATGCGTTGCACTGCGCCCCGGCGAACTGGCTCGGGCCGGCGTTCGACGACAGGTACGGCACCTTGGCCGC
>JAQGMX010000385.1 GCA_028292145.1 Variovorax sp. | reverse complement strand
TGGAGATGCAGCGTCCGGTGCATGAAGCCGAGCGTCGACGCGAGCCACAACGCCAACGCAAGCGCGAAGACGATGAAGGGCGTTGCGCGCGGCAGCCGGAGCATGGGATCAGTGCTTGACGCGCGCCGCGAAGGTCTTCTGGAACTTCTCGACCTTCGGGCCGACCACGAACGCGCAGTAGCCCTGGTTCGGATGGTTCACGAAATAGTCCTGGTGGTACGCCTCGGCGGTCGAGTAGTTGGCGAGCGGCACCACCTCGGTCACGATCGGCGCGCTGTACGTCTTGCTCTCGCCGATCTCGCGAATCACCTCGGCCGCAACCTTCTGTTGCGTGTCGCCGGTGGTATAGATGCCGCTGCGGTACTGTGTGCCGACGTCGTTGCCCTGGCGGTCTTTGGTTGTCGGATCGTGGATCACGAAGAAGATCTCGAGGATTTCCCGCAGGCTGATCTGCGCGGTGTCGAAAGCGACCTTGACGACTTCGTTGTGGCCGGTCCGGCCGGTGCAGACCTGCTCGTAGCTGGGGTTCACGGTCTGGCCGTTGGAGTAGCCCGACTCGACATCGACCACGCCCTGCACGCGATCGAAAACCGCTTCCGTGCACCAGAAGCAGCCGC
The DNA here is from genome assembly GCA_028292145.1 of Variovorax sp. Lineage (GTDB taxonomy): Bacteria > Pseudomonadota > Gammaproteobacteria > Burkholderiales > Burkholderiaceae_C > Variovorax. The sequence continues at coordinate 3,947 of JAQGMX010000385.1, read as the reverse complement.
CACCGAGCACGATGGTTTCGGTGGAAGAAGGCGAAGACGTCGAACCTGGGGAGTTTGAAGTGGTCACGGACATGGAAGCAGCTCCGAAAAAAAGCGAAGCCCGTTATTGTGGCTGCTTGACGCCCCAGACGCCCTTCCCTACATTACTAACCCGCCAGTCATTAATTTCGCATGCCCAGTTTCCTCAGCAAACAGCTCTGCCCCGTGCGCGCCAAGCGCGAACGGCGCAAGGAGGCGCGCCCAGGGGAATTGATCGAGGCGGCGCTCGAGTTGTTCGTCGAAAAAGGCTTCGCGGCGACGCGTTCCGAAGAAGTCGCGATACGTGCCGGCGTGTCCAAGGGCACGCTCTACCTGTACTTCCCGACCAAGGAAGACTTACTGAAAGCCGTCATCACCGAAAACCTGTCGGGCCGCTTCATCGAATGGAACGAAGAGTTCGCGGCTTTCGAAGGCAGCACCGCCGACATGCTGCGGCATTGCGTCTCGGTGTGGTGGGAGCGCGTCGGCAGCACCCGTTCCGCCGGCATCACCAAGCTGATGCTGTGCGAAGGCAACAATTTCCCGGAACTCGCCGCGTTTTACCGGCATGAAGTGGTCGAACCGGGCCACGCATTGATGCGGCGGATCTTCCAGCGCGGTATCGACAGCGGCGAATTCCGGCCGGTGGACGTCGACAACGCGATCTACGCCGTGCTCGCGCCGATGATGCTTCTGATGCTGATGCAGCATGCCAACGGCTTCGGCCTGGACGGAAAGACGGAAGTCGATCCGCAGCGCTACATGACGACGCAGATCGAACTCGCCATCCGAGGGTTGCGCGCGTCCTAAAATCACGGGTTGCCCCGCCCACAAAGCCAAAGAAAACGCACATGAACACCCCCGCCTCACACGAGCGCCTGCGCTTCAACATGATCGAGCAGCAGATCCGCCCCTGGGACGTCCACGATCCGCAGGTTCTCGAACTGCTCAACACGATCCGTCGCGAGGACTACGTGCCGGCCGTCCATAAGCCGATGGCCTTCTTCGACATGGAACTGCCCCTCGGCGACGGCAGCGTGCCGGGCCAGGTCATGCTGTCGCCCAAGGTCGAAGCGCGCATCCTGAACGACCTGAAGGTGCAGAAGCACGAAACGGTGCTGGAAATCGGCACCGGTTCCGGCTTCATGGCCGCGTTGCTCGCCCATGTCTCCGCACGTGTGCTCACGCTGGAAATCGACGGCGGGCTGGCCGAGCGCGCCACTGCCACGCTGCGCCGCAACGGCGTCGTCAACGTCGACGTGCGCCATGCCGACGGCGCGCAGCCGCTCGCGAGCGGCCCGAGCTTCGACGTGATCGTGCTGAGCGGCTCGGTCGCGCGCATTCCGCAGGGCCTGCTGAGCTCGCTGAATGTCGGCGGCCGCCTGGCCGCGATCGTGGGCGACGAACCCATGATGCGCACCCATTTCGTGACCCGCGTGAGCGAAAGCAAGTGGGACGTTTCCCAGCCGTGGGACACGGTCGCGCCGCGCCTCCTCAATTTCCCGGAACCCTCGCGGTTCAATTTCTGATCCCGGTGCCTTCGCGGCACCTCCGAAAGGTTGCCGAATGATCGAACAAATCCGTCCTGCCGATCTCGACGCGTGGTTTGCGCAGAATCCTGAGGCCGCGCCTGTCCTGATCGACGTCCGGGAGCCGTGGGAGCTGCAGACTGCCAGTGTCGGCCCGCAAGCCGGCGGCGTCACGGTGCTCGCAATTCCGATGAACGAGATACCGGCGCGCCTTGCCGAACTCGATCCTGCCCAGCGCATCGCCTGCCTCTGCCATCACGGCGCGCGCAGCCAGCGTGTTGCGGCCTTCCTGGCGCAGAACGGCTTCGAAGCCGTGGCCAACGTGGCTGGCGGGATCGATGCCTGGTCGGCCAGCCGGGATGCCGGCGTGCCGCGGTACTGACGCGCTGACGTACCGACGGATATCGACTTTCTTCAAGGACGCTTCATGCCCCCCGTGCTCCGGCTTCTTCCTCTTTCGGCAGCACTTTCGCTCTTCCTTTCAGCCCTCCCCGCGCACAGCCAGAGCCTGATCTCGCTCTACGAAGCGGCCCGCGACTACGACGCCACCTACCAGGGCGCCCGCGCGCAGTACGACGCCAGCGTCGCGCGCGCGGCGCAGGCCCGGGCGGGCATCCTGCCGCAGGTCGGCCTGAATGCGGGCGTGTCGCGCAACGTGCTCGACGTCGACGTGATTTCCGGCGCGCCGACCGGTTCGGCATCGCGCGACTACACCACGCAGAACGTCGGCATCAATGCCACGCAGCCGCTCTACCGGCCGGCCAACTGGGCCGCCTGGGAGCAAGGCAAACGCCAGGCCGAGATCGCGCAGACGGTGCTGACTACCGCCGAGCAGGACCTCATCGTGCGCGTGAGCCAGGGCTATTTCGACGTGCTGGCCGCGCAGGACACGCTGGCGCTGGTACGCGCGCAGAAGGCGGCCGTGGCGGAGCAACTGGCTTTTGCCAAGCGCAACTTCGAAGTCGGCACCTCGACCATCACCGATTCGCGCGAGGCGCAGGCGCGCTACGACCTGGTGATCGCGCAGGAAATCTCGGCCGAGAACGATCTGCAGGTCAAGCGCATCGCGCTCGATCTGCTGGTGGGTCGCACCGGCAGCGCGCCGTTGGCACTGGCCGCGCCGGTCGTGCTGCCGTCGCCGATGCCGGCCGACATGAACGCATGGGTCGCGCAGGCCGAAGTCGTGCACCCGTCGATCCATCAGGCCCAACTGGCCGTTGATGTGGCCGGGCTTGAAATCGAGAAAGCCCGGGCCGGCGCGAAGCCCACGGTCGACGCGAACCTTGGCTACAACGTCACGCGAAATCCCAATGGCACCAGCAGCACGACGGTCGGTACGCGGGCCAGCGGACCGAGTGTCGGCGTGGTGTTCAACATGCCGTTGTTCGCGGGTTTCGCGATCGAGAACCGCATCATCGAGACGATGTCGCTGGAGCAGCAATCGCGCGCCCAACTCGAAGCGACGCGCCGCAGCGTGACGCAGGCGACGCGCACGGCGTACCTCGGACTGGTTTCGGGTGCCGGCCAGGTCAGGGCGCTGGAAGCAGCGGAAGCATCGAGCCAGAGCGCGCTCGATGCCAACCGGCTCGGCTATCAGGTCGGCGTGCGCATCAACATCGACGTGCTGAACTCGCAAAGCCAACTGTTCCAGACCAAACGCGATCTGGCCGTCGCGCGCTACAACGTTTTGTTGGGCAATCTGCGCTTGAAGCAAGCCAACGGAACGTTGGCGCCGCCGGATCTGCAGCCGATCGACGCGACGCTGGCGCGCAACGGCGAAGCGGTGAATTCGCCCGCATCGGTCGTGCAGCCCAATCAAACGGTTCAGACGGTTCAGCCGCCGCGGCCGTCGATACAGACGATGCCGCCGTCGATCCAGCCGCAATCGCGACCGTCGTACACGGCGCCTGCGACATCGTTCCAGGTCATGCCACCGCCCGCACTGCCCGCGCCACCCATCGTTCAGACAGATCCGGCACTGCCCGTTCCGGTCGTTCCGGCGCGCTGAAGCCCGCCAGATTGGATCAGGTCAGTCGAGCCAAGGCTCTGCGCGCTCTTTTTCTGGTGCGGCCGGTGACGCAGCGGGTCCCGGAGCCCCTGCCGCAGTTGCAGCAGGTGCGCCAGCAGCCTGAGGCGCCGCCGATGCCGCATACGCCGAAGCTTCAGGTTGGGTGTTAGGAGCGACCGGCGCGGAATCGGTCGCTGCCGATTCGGCGATGGCCAGCACCGCCGCAGCCGTGCGCTGCGCTGCGCCGCGGTTCGACGCTGCAAAAGTCTGTGCCGCCTGTGCCATCGCATCGCGACGTGCCGGGTCGGCAACCAGTGCCAACGCCGCCTTGACCGCCTGCTCCATGGTCTGCACGCGCACCGCAGCGCCTGCAGCCAGCGACAGATCGGCCG
>JAQGMX010000380.1 GCA_028292145.1 Variovorax sp. | reverse complement strand
AGCCCATGCCGCCGTGCACTGCTTCCAGTTGCGCTTCCGTGGCGCGCACCTGGGCGATGATGCCCCTGGCGGTCGCGCCGCCGTCACGCGCGGTCTTGCGGCCGACCAGGTCGTTTGCCTGGATTGCGGTCGTGCCTTCGTAGATGGTCAGGATCATCGCATCGCGATAATGCTGGGCGGCGCCGGTCTCTTCGATGAAGCCCATGCCGCCGTGCACCTGCACGCCATCGCGTGCGACACCCTGCGCCATCTCGGTGGACCAGCCCTTGATGATGGGCACCAGGTACTCGTACTGCGCAAGGTGGTCCGCGCGCACGGCGGCATCCGGATGATGGTGCGCAATGTCGCCGATGCCGGCGCCCACATAGGCCATCGCGCGCGCCGCTTCGGTCTGCGAGCGCATCGACATGAGCATGCGGCGAACATCCGGGTGATGAATGATGGTCACCGGGCCAGCCGAGCCGGCCAGGTCGCGCGACTGCGTCCGGTCCCTGGCAAACGCAAGCGCCTGCTGGTACGCGCGTTCAGCCAGGCCGATCGCCTGCACGCCGATGCCGAAGCGGGCCGCGTTCATCATGATGAACATATATTCGAGGCCGCGATTTTCCGCGCCGACCAGCGTGCCGATGGCGCCGCCATGGTCGCCGAATTGCAGCACCGCGGTCGGGCTGGCCCGGATGCCGAGCTTGTGTTCGATCGACACGCAATGCACGTCATTGCGCGCGCCGGCATTGCCCTCGGCATCGATGAGGAACTTCGGCACCACGAACAGCGAAATCCCTTTTACGCCCGGCGGCGCATCCGGCGTGCGCGCCAGCACGAGGTGGATGATGTTCTCCGCCATGTCATGCTCGCCGTAGGTAATGAAAATCTTCGTGCCGAAAATTTTGTACGTGCCATCGCCCTCGGGCACCGCGCGCGTGCGCACCATCGCCAGGTCCGAGCCGGCCTGCGGCTCGGTCAGGTTCATGGTGCCGGTCCACTGGCCGGCGATCAGCTTCGGCAGCATGGTCTGCTTCTGCTGATCGGTGCCGGCGGTCAGGAAGGCTTCAATCGCGGCGTCGGTCAACAGGGGGCACAGCGCGAAGGCGAGATTGGCCGCATTCAGCATTTCGATGCACGGCGTGGCCACCAGCTTGGGCAAGCCCTGGCCACCAAATTCAACGGGATGCTGAATGCCCTGCCAGCCGGCCTCGCCGTACGCCTTGAAGGCTTCCTTGAAGCCTTGCGTGGTCGTGACTGCACCATCGCGCCAGGAACTCGGGTTGAGGTCGCCGGCGCGGTTCAGCGGGGCGACGACTTCGCCACAAAACTTCGCACATTCTTCGAGCACCGCTTCGACCGTGTCCGGCGTCGCGTCTTCGCAGCCGGGCAAGGCGTTCACCCTGGCCAGGCCGGCCAGTTCATTCATGACGAACAGCATGTCTTTCAGTGGCGCGGCGTAGCTCATGGGATTCTCCAAAAAATAACGGACAGGAGTGCTGCATTCCTGTCCGGTTCCCTAGTTAGGGAATACACCGACCCTGTTCATTTTCCGAAGTCAGTAAAGTCGCCGGCGCTCAACCGAGCGCTGTCACCAGCTGCGGCACGACTTCAAACAAATCCCCGACCAGGCCATAATCCGCCACGGAAAAAATCGGCGCTTCCGGATCCTTGTTGATCGCCACGATCGTCTTGGAATCCTTCATGCCGGCCAAATGCTGGATCGCGCCGGAGATACCGACCGCGATGTACAGCGATGGCGCGACGATCTTGCCGGTCTGGCCGACCTGCCAATCGTTCGGCACGAAGCCGGCGTCGACTGCGGCGCGCGAAGCGCCCATCGCGGCGCCAAGGCGGTCAGCCAAGGGCTCGAGGATCTTGAAGTTTTCGCCGGAGCCCATGCCGCGGCCGCCGGAGACGATGACTTTGGCAGCGGTCAGTTCCGGTCGGTCGGACTTGGCCACTTCGCGCGAGACGAAAGCCGATTTGCCAGAATCGCCGACCGGGGTCACGTTTTCCACTGCGGCGGAACCGCCGGTTGCGGCAGCATCGAAACCGGTAGTACGCACGGTGATCACTTTGACCGGATCGGTCGACTGCACGGTCGCGATCGCGTTGCCGGCGTAGATCGGACGCTCGAAGGTATCGGGCGAATCAACCTTGGTGATTTCGGAGATTTGTCCGACGTCGAGCTTGGCAGCAACGCGCGGCAGGATGTTTTTGCCGTAAGCAGTCGCCGGCGCCAGGATGTGCGAGTAAGCATTCGCCAGAGCCAACGCCTGCTCGGCGATGTTTTCCGCCAGGCCTTCGGCGAATTGCGCCGCATCGGCAACCAGTACTTTCGATACGCCGGCGACTTTGGATGCGGCTTCGGCAGCGGCGCCGCAGTTGTGGCCTGCGATCAGGATGTGGACGTCACCGCCGCATTGGGCGGCAGCGGTTACGGTGTTGAGAGTGCTTCCTTTGAGCGAAGCGTTGTCGTGTTCGGCAATGACAAGTGCGGCCATGATGGATTCCCAAATTAACTTGGATGAGCGCCGTGCGCCCCCCCGCGATTATTGAATGACTTTCGCTTCGTTCTTGAGCTTGGCGACCAGCGTTGCGACGTCCGGCACGGTGATACCGGCGGAACGCTTCGGCGGCTCGGACACTTTCAGCGTCTTCAGGCGCGGCGCGACATCGACGCCGAGGTCGGACGGCTTGACCACATCCAGGGTTTTCTTCTTCGCCTTCATGATGTTCGGCAGGGTGACGTAACGCGGTTCATTCAGGCGCAAGTCGGTGGTGACGACTGCGGGCAGCGTCAGCTCGATGGTTTCCAGGCCGCCGTCGACTTCGCGGGTGACCTTTGCTTTGCCGTCTTCGATCGTGAGCTTGGAAGCGAAGGTCGCCTGGGGCCAGCCAAGCAGAGCGGCTACCATCTGGCCGGTCTGGTTGGAATCATCATCGATAGCTTGCTTGCCGAGGATGATCAGTTGCGGTTGTTCTTTATCGGCGAGAGCCTTGATCAGCTTGGCCACCGCCAGCGGCTGCAGCTCTTCGGACGTTTCGACCAGGATGGCGCGGTCGGCGCCGATCGCCATTGCGGTACGCAGCGTTTCCTGGCATTGCGTCACGCCGCAAGAAACGGCGATGACCTCGGTTGCCTTGCCCGCTTCTTTCAGGCGGGTAGCTTCTTCTACCGCGATTTCATCGAACGGATTCATCGACATCTTGACGTTGGCGATATCCACGCCCGATCCGTCGGATTTGACGCGGACCTTCACGTTAAAGTCGACCACGCGTTTGACTGGAACCAAGACTTTCATAACTATGCCTTTGGGAAAAGATTGACGTAAACGTAAACTAAAACGAGATTATAAGAGAAGCTGGAAATTGACGGACGCCGGTAATTTAGCACGACCGTTCTATTCGTTTTGAGGGATTATGCACTAATCCCCTTCTGAAAGCGAAATACTGTAAGCAAGAATTGTCGGATATCAGGCGCTTGCCGGGCTGCAAACGGGAGGGAATGTGGAAGGGGTTCGGGCGCCGCATGCGCTGTCTCACGCAGGCCTTTATTTGCGCTGCATGAAGAACACGAATTCCCTGTTGTCTTCGCTGTGAGAAAGAAGTGTATTGCCGGTCTGCTTCGCGAACGCCTGAAAATCGCGCACCGATCCGGGGTCCGTCGCCATGACGCGCAAGACTTGGCCGCTGAGCATTTCCGCCAATGCTTTCTTGGCTTTCAGAATCGGCAGCGGGCAATTCAGACCGCGGGCGTCGAGCTCTTTATGAAATTCCATTGTCATGCTCTTGGGGGAGATGATGGGTTGATCCGAGTGGCGAATTCTACTCCAAACATGGTCGCGTGATGCGTCGCAACAAACAATGTCCGTGCGGTAAGCGAACTGATGCGGAGAGGGACGGTGGTGCGTCATAGCGAAACATTCGGATACGGACCTGTAGGGCTGGCACTCCGTGCCCACGCGGTTTCTCGCGTTGCTCCGCGGGAGCTACGGGGTGCCAGCCC
>JAQGMX010000377.1 GCA_028292145.1 Variovorax sp. | reverse complement strand
GCACCGGCGGGCATGTTTTCGCGCGCGCCGTAGCGCAGCGCGATGTCCACATCGGCCACATCCAGATCGACCGCAATGTCGCTGGCATCGATCCGGATGTCGATTTCAGGGTTGTCGCGCTGAAAGGCTTCTAGCCGCGGAATCATCCACATCGATGCAAATGACGCAAATGTCGTCAACGACACGCTCTTGCGTCCGGCGCTCTGGCGGATCTGTCGTACCGCGCCGTCGATGCGCGGCAGCGCCTGTTGCACCGCCAGCAGCAACTGCGCGCCGGCGCTGGTCAGCTCCACTGCGCGCGTATGGCGCAGAAACAGGCTGGCGCCGACTTCTTCCTCGATGGCCTGGATCTGCCGGCTCACGGCCGACTGTGTCAGGGCCATTTCTTCGGCGGCGGCGCGGAAGTTGAGGTGGCGCGCCACGGCTTCGAAAGCACGCAACTGGCCGGCGGAAATTGGCCGGGTGCGCAGGTGAGTTTGAGAATGTTGCATGGATTGATGCCAAACGTGAATCAGTAGCCTACCTGCAATTCATTGGACCGCGAATGGCGATCGCAGGATCATTCATTCCCGAAGCGCAAAGCGGACAACCCAAATTCTTGCAGTTGCCAGGCACTTCGGCCAATGCAAACCAGGAGTTTTCAAATGTCCGTCGCCATCACCTCACCATCGCTCGGTTCCGCCTCGGCATCGCGTTCGGCGGCGGACGGCCAAACCACAGACGCCGCCAGCACCGGAATCGCCGCCTCACGCAGAAATACGGTCCGTCTGGACGCCGGCCGCGCGACGAGTCTGCGCGCCGACTGCGCCCGCCTTCTCCAGGTCCGTCAAGGCAAGGTGTGGGTGACGCGCGATGCCACCGTCAGGGCGGCGACGGAAGACATCGTCCTGGGTTGTGGCGAATCCCTCCGCGTAGCCGCCGGCGACCGCATCGTGCTGGAGCCCTGGGATCGCAACGGCGCAACCTACAGTTGGGACATCGCGTCCCCGGCAGGCTGAAGGAGCCGCCCCGAGAGGGGCGCTACAGATCAGCCGTTGATGTCGAACCCGGGGCGCAGAACGAGAAAGCGCTCGAGCGCCTGGGTTCCTTCCAACTCGTGAACGCCGGCCATGTCGTCCGGATCCTCGCTCTGCGCAAAGCCCAGGTCGAAGCGCTTGTAGCGCCGCTCCTGCCGGTGGCCGCTGTAAAGCACGCGCACATCCTCATGGCGCCTGTCATCCGCGATGCGCTTCATGAGCATGTCGACCGCATGCGACGGACCTTCGAGGTGGTGGCAAAAACGCGAGCCGTCGAACACCAGCAGCCCGGTGATGCCGTGCTCGGCATTGCGCGCACGGGCCTGTCCGACGATCTGGCCGACCACGAGCGGCGGCTCCGAAGGCGACAAGACACTGCAGTAAAGAATTTCGTGGAGCTCTGACATCGGCTGGTGGGTAGGCAGCGGAGGATTTTAAAAACTTCGGTTCGTTCAAGAAATGTGAAAAGACATGGCTGGACCATCTATAGTCCGCCCGTGAAACGCGAGGACAACCCCCTGAAATCACCGCCGCGCTGCGCACATCCATGCGACGACTGCGGGCTGAGAAACAACTCGGCTTTTCTGAAATCGACAGCCGAGGAACTGGACGCCATCGAATCGTTCCGTGTCGGCAGCCGCTCCGTGCCGGCCGGCCGCTCGTTGATCGAAGAGCACATCCGCAGCCCGCAGCTTTTCACGCTGTACTCGGGTTGGGCATTTCGCTACAAGACGCTGACCGACGGCCGGCGCCAGATCCTCAATTTCCTGCTTCCCGGCGATTTCATCGGACTTCAGGACGAGTTCGCCGAAGGCAATACCCACGGTGTCGAGGCCGCCACCGATGTCACTTTCTGCGTTTTCGAGCGCGACAAGCTCTGGACGCTTTTCCAGCGCCAGCCGAAACTCGGTTACGACATCACCTGGCTCGCCGCGCGCGAGGAGAAAATGCTGGACGACCATCTGGTTACGGCCGGGCGGCGCAATGCCAGCGAACGCATCGCGATGTTGCTCATGCATCTGTACCGGCGCGCCGAGCGCATCGGCATGGTGGAAGACGGCTGGGTGGAATTTCCGTTCAACCAGCAGCACATTGCAGATGCGCTGGGGCTTTCGCTGGTGCATACCAACAAGACGCTGCGGCGGCTTCAGCGCCTGGGGCTGCACAAGATCGACGACGGCAAGCTGCGCATTCTCGAGCCACAGGCGCTGGAAACGCTGGGCGACTACTTCGAGCGGCCGCTGCGGCGCGTGCCGCTGATCTGAGTCACTCGATGTTCTGAACCTGCTCGCGCATCTGCTCGATCAGCACCTTCATGTCGACGCCGATGCGCGTCATTTCCAGTACAGCCGATTTGGAGCCCAGCGTGTTGGCTTCGCGATGCAGTTCCTGAATCAGGAAATCCAGCCGCTTGCCGACTTCGCCGCCCTTTTTGAGCAACCGCTCGATTTCGTCGAGGTGCGAGGCAATGCGCGTCAGTTCTTCGGCGACGTCGATGCGGATCGCGAACGCGGTGGCTTCGGTCAGTGCGCGGTCCTGTGCGGCTTCGGGAAGCGTGCCGCCTGCGCCATCGGCCAGTCCCATGGCGTCTTTCCAACGCTCCAGGAAGCGGGTGCGCTGCTGTTCGACCAGTTGCGGAACCAGCGGGCCCGCCTGGGTGGCGAGCTGGCGCAGTTGTGCGGCATGGTCTTTCAGCATCGTGGCGAGGCGGGCGCCTTCGCGTTCGCGCGCGGCCATCAGGCTGGTCAGCGCCTTCTCCGTCACTTCGACCAGCTCCGCGCCCCAGTCGCCGCGCGCGCTGCTGTCGCTGCCGGCCAGCCGCAGGATGTCCGCGACGCTGAGCTCGCGTGCGCTCGGCAGCCAGGCGCGGATGTTGTCCTGCACGCCGTTCAGGCGCTGCAGCATCCGCGTCGACGGCTCGGCGATGC